>CABTZC010000268.1 GCA_902489185.1 uncultured Brevibacterium sp.
ACAACCCCCCCCGCCGTGACCGCGGCCGTGGAAGAAAAATTCGGACAGTACCCGGCTGCAGAGTTGCTTGAGAAGCTCTCAGAAGCCGGCATCCCTGCGGGTAAAGTACGGACCCTTCCCGAGGTGTATGAATGGGAGCAGGCCCTGTCGCAGCACCTCAAGATTTCCGTTGACCACCCAGTGTTGGGCGACATCGATCTGCCAGGTCCAGCCATCCGGTTCTTTGATGTGGACGGGGGAGCCGAAAAAGAAACCACTCGACTGGAACACCAGGCGCCTCCTCTTCTCAACGCGGATGACGAGAAGATCCGTGAATGGATCGAGGAAGCATGAAACGCCTCTCAGTTTCTGAGCTCCTCGACATCGTTGTTGATCCGGGCACGTTTCAAAGCTGGGACGAAGAACCCATAGTGCCGGCAGGCGGAATCTCTGAGGACTACGCTGCTGACCTTGCGGCGGCACGCGAGAAGTCCGGCGTGGACGAAGCCGTTGTCACCGGTGAAGGCATGGTGAAAGGCCGGCGCGTCGCGTTGGTCGCGTGTGAGTTCCGGTTCCTCGCCGGCTCGATTGGTGTGGCAGCAGCCGAACGTTTAGTGCAGGCAATCGAACGGGCAACAGCCGAAGGCCTCCCGGTTCTAGCCGGGCCGGCCTCGGGCGGAACCCGCATGCAAGAAGGAACCGTCGCGTTCCTTTCAATGGTTAAAATCACCGCCGCCGTTCACGCTCACCGCAAAGCAGGTCTGCCGTTTCTGGTGTATTTGCGCCACCCCACAACCGGTGGTGTGTTTGCCTCTTGGGGATCGCTTGGACACTTTACGGTGGCCGAACCCGGAGCACTCGTAGGCTTCCTGGGGCCGCGCGTGTACGAACAGATCTACAACCAGAAGTTTCCAGAAGGCGTGCAAACTTCAGACAATCTGCACCGCCACGGAATCATCGATGGGATTATTGGGCCGGAACGGATTCCCGAAACCGTGTCCAAGGTCCTGGGAATCCTCATGGGTGCTCGTGAAGTGCCCAGCCCCGTTGCCGACCCGAACACGGCCCCGGAGGTTGAACCGAAAGACACGCACGCGTGGGACATCATCACCGCGTCGCGTAACCCAGACCGTCCCGGTGTGCGTGAACTCCTGCGCTGGGGTGCCAGCGATGTGGTGCCACTTTCTGGAACCGGCCAAGGTGAGAGCGACCGAGGTCTGCTCCTGGCTCTGGCGCGATTTGGATCTGCGCCCGCGATTGTGCTGGGACAGGACCGGCGCCGTCAGCGTAGTCACGAACCCATGGGTCCGGCAGCGCTTCGTCAGGCACGTCGAGGCATGGCTCTGGCAGGGGAACTACACATTCCGCTTGTCACCGTCATTGATACGCCCGGTGCGGCACTGTCGAAGGCGGCAGAAGAAGGTGGGCTCGCAGGTGAAATCGCACGTTCGCTTTCGGACCTGGTGACGCTTAAAGCACCCACCGTGTCACTCATCATGGGTGAAGGATCCGGTGGTGGAGCACTTGCGCTCATCCCCACCGACCGTGTTCTTACCGCTCAAAACGGATGGCTCTCGCCACTGCCGCCGGAAGGGGCCTCGGCGATTGTATACCGGGATACCGAACACGCTGCAGAGATGGCGCAGTACCAGAAGGTGCAGGCGGAACACTTGAAAGCCAACGGAATCGCCGACCGCATTATTGCGGAAAAACCCGACGCAACCGATGAGCCTCAAGAATTCGTCAAGCGGGTGGCGTCAGCGCTCGAGTACGAAATCATCGACCTCATGCGCAAACCCATTCACAGGCGCTACGGTCAACGCCTGGACCGGTACCGGGCACTGGGGCTGTAATGTCACTAGCAGCCCGTGTTATTCCGTGCCTCGACGTCAAAGACGGTCGCGTGGTCAAAGGCGTGAATTTTATGGACCTGCGCGACGCAGGGGACCCCATCGAATGTGCCCGCGCCTACGCAGACGAAGGCGCCGACGAGCTGGTATTCCTCGATGTCACCGCGTCGAGTGCCGGACGCTCACCCACGTATGACATGGTCAATCAGGTGGCCGAAGAAATCTTCATCCCATTTGCCGTGGGGGGTGGCATCCGGTCGTGCGACGACGTTGACCGGATGTTGCGCGAAGGAGCAGACAAAGTTGGGGTCAACACGGCTGCAATTGCACGCCCGGAACTCATCTCCGAGATCGCCAGGCGCTTTGGCAACCAAGTGTTGGTGCTGTCAGCCGACGTTCGCAGATCAGCCGCAACCACCTCGGGCATGGAAGTCACCACACACGGTGGACGCACCGGAACCGGGATCGATGCGCTGGAGTGGCTGGCGCGAGCCCAAGACCTGGGAGCCGGTGAAATCCTGCTCAACAGCATGGATGCAGATGGCACCAAACAGGGGTTCGACCTTGAGATGATCGAACGGGCTCGCCAGGTGGTTGACCTGCCGCTCATCGCCTCCGGTGGGGCCGGTGCGGTCGAGCACTTTGCGCCGGCGATTCGAGCTGGGGCCGACGCTGTTCTTGCAGCAAGCGTGTTCCACTTTGGGGACTTCACAATTGGGGACGTCAAGGCGGAACTAAGACGCGAAGGAATCGATGTTCGATGAGTGAAGCTGTAGCAGCGAAAGTCTCCTACGGTCCTAACGGGCTGGTACCGGCAGTTGTGCAAGACACGCACACAAAGGACGTGCTGATGCTCGCCTGGATGAACGAAGAAGCCTTGCACCTGACCTTGACAACGGGCAAGGCGACGTACTGGTCACGGTCCAGGCAACAGCTCTGGGTCAAAGGCGAGACATCC
>CABTZC010000269.1 GCA_902489185.1 uncultured Brevibacterium sp.
ACGCAGGTCACGTCCAGAACTTTGACCACGTTACTCCCCCTCTTGACCAGGCGTTGCTGACCAAGCTGCGCGCCACGATCGAGCAGGCGGGTGCGCACTTCACGCAGTACGATTACGCTCACGCGCTTCGTGTGACCGAGTCGTTCTTCTGGGAGTTCACCGACGACTACGTGGAGCTCGTTAAGGACAGGTCCTATGGCGCGCAGGGCGAACAGGCTCAGCTTTCGGCCCACGTGACGCTGGCTACCGCGCTTGACGCTCTCTTGAGACTATTTGCCCCGTTCATGCCGTTCGTCACTGAGGAAGTGTGGTCGTGGTGGCATGACGGATCCATCCATCGAACCACGTGGCCAGGTGCCGCCGAAATCACAGTCGGTGACACCTCGGGCGTGGACTTGGAAGCCATCGCTACGATCCTGGCAGAGGTTCGCCGTGCCAAGACTGAAGCAAAGGTGTCCCAAAAGACCGAGGTCGCGTCAGCAACTCTGCGCGCAACCGCAGCCGTGGTAGCGATGGCAGAGGCCGCACGGGGTGATTTAGAAGCTGCGGGCCGTATTCGCGAGTGGGAACTCACCGTTGACGACGCGCAAACTGAACCAACTGTCACTGACATCGAGTTCGCTGTCGAACAAAAATAATCAACGGAGGCACTATGCGTAGTGAACTGTTTGCCGACATCCACCAAGAAAAGAACAACACCGAACGCTGGACTCTGCAGTCCAAACGCATGTTGCGCACATACATCACCCCTGACGCGCCTATGGTTGCGACGAAGGGGTCGATGGTTGCGTACCAGGGCAATGTGACGTTCCGTCACAAGGGCTCGCGTTCAGTTGGCGAGTTTTTTAAGAAGCAGCTCACCAGCGAAGACACACCCATGATGAGTGTCGAGGGTCACGGGGAGGTTTTTTACGCGCGGAACGCAGCGAACATCTTCCTCATGCAGCTCGAAGGTGATCAGGATGCTCTGACGGTGAACTCTTCACGGTTGCTAGCGTTCGATGCGCACCTCAACTGGGATATCAAGCGTATCCGCGGAGGAATGGGGGCGTTGGCTTCCGGATCTGGGCTGTTCAACATTGAAATGTCTGGGCAGGGCAGCGCGTCAGTGTGCTGTTACGGTGACCCAATGGTTCTTGACTGCTCGCAGACTCCGACGTATGTGGACCCACAGGCTGCGGTGTGCTGGTCGGCAAACCTTGCACCTCAGATTAAAGTGGACGCTTCGGTTGGAACGTTTATTGGGCGTGAGTCTGGTGAAACTGTCCAGTTGATGTTCCACGGCCCCGGTTTCGTTGTGGTTCAGCCGGCAGAAACGTACTAGACCGAGGTTGTTTTAGCTTTAGGCCGTCTTTCGGGACGGCCTTCTGCGTTCCTTTTTAGGGACAAGGGTAGGTGCGACGTTGCTGTTGACGACATCGTGTGTGATAACGACGCGTTCGATGTCGTCGCGGCTGGGCAGTT
Organism: uncultured Brevibacterium sp.; assembly: GCA_902489185.1. Classification (GTDB taxonomy): domain Bacteria; phylum Actinomycetota; class Actinomycetes; order Actinomycetales; family Brevibacteriaceae; genus Brevibacterium. The sequence continues at coordinate 1,465 of CABTZC010000269.1, forward strand.
CAAACATGATGGGCTGTAGGACTTCTTCGAGGATTGAACGAAGTCCGCGTGCACCGGTTTCGCGCAGGAGAGCGAGGTCGGCGATAGCTTCGAGTGCTTCGCGTTCAAACTCGAGTTCAACACCGTCCATGTTGAACATGGCTTGGTATTGCTTGACCAGTGCGTTACGTGGTTCTGTGAGGATCGCGATGAGCGCTTCACGGTCTAGGTTGTCCAATGTTGCGATCACGGGAACACGGCCGATGAATTCAGGGATGAGACCGAACTTGAGGAGGTCTTCTGGGAGAAGATCTTCGAAGTGGTTAACGTCGTCTTCTTTGGATTGGATGAGCGCGCCGAATCCGATTCCGTGCTTGCCTTTGCGGGCGGAAATGATTTCTTCGAGGCCAGCGAATGCGCCGGCCACGATGAAGAGCACGTTGGTGGTGTCGAGCTGGATGAACTCTTGGTGTGGGTGTTTGCGTCCGCCCTGGGGAGGAACGGAGGCCTGGGTTCCTTCCAGGATTTTCAGGAGTGCCTGCTGGACGCCTTCGCCTGATACGTCACGGGTGATGGACGGGTTTTCGGCTTTTCGGGAAATCTTGTCGATCTCATCAATGTAGATGATGCCGGTTTGGGCGCGTTCGACGTCGAAGTCAGCGGCTTGGAGTAGCTTGAGCAGGATGTTTTCGACGTCTTCACCTACGTATCCGGCTTCGGTGAGTGAAGTGGCGTCGGCGACCGCGAATGGGACGTTGAGTTTCTTTGCGAGCGTTTGGGCCACGTAGGTTTTACCCGAACCGGTGGGCCCAACCATGAGGATGTTTGACTTAGCGATTTCAACGTCAGGTTTTTCGCCGGATCGCATGGCGTTGATGCGTTTGTAGTGGTTGTAGACCGCTACTGAGAGGGCACGTTTGGCTGATTCTTGACCTACGACGAAGTCGTTGAGGTGGTCGAAAATGTCCTGTGGCTTGGGCAGTTCGATTGCTTCTTCGGTTTTCGTGCCGGCATTGAGTTCTTCGTCGATGATTTCGTTACACAGACCAATGCACTCATCGCAGATATACACGCCCGAACCAGCGATAAGCTTTCGGACTTGTTTTTGCGTTTTGTCGCAAAAACTACATTTAAGTAAATCTGCACCTGCGCGTGTCACTGTCACAACCTTTCACAGAACTCATTCTCCAGAGTAGTACGCTCGCTCGCTCCATGCTCGCATAAACGCGCTTAAGCCAACGGTTTTCCTGTAACGGTGTGTCGCCGGATCCTACTCTCATGAGGTTGAAAGACGGAACACCGCACACAAACGGCGC
>CABTZC010000270.1 GCA_902489185.1 uncultured Brevibacterium sp.
CGGATGATGCCTCGTTCGTCGAGCTCAGCCAGAGCGTCGGGTGAGATGTTCGGGATGTCACGAGTGATCTCTTCAGCACCCAGCTTGGTGTCGCGAGCATCGATTTCGTGCTCTTCGATGTGGATCGACGAAAGAACGTCGTCCTGCACCATGCGCTGGGACAAAATGATCGCGTCCTCGAAGTTGTAACCTTCCCAGGACATGAACGCCACCAGCAGGTTCTTACCAAGAGCCATTTCACCGTTTTCGGTGGATGGTCCGTCCGCAAGAACTGCACCAACCTCAACACGGTCACCCTGGTCAACAATGATGCGCTGGTTGTAGGAGGTTCCGTGGTTGGAGCGACGGAACTTTTCAGCCTTGTACGTGGTAGTGGTTCCGTCGTCGTTCATGACGGTCACATAGTCGGCGGACACCTCGGTCACCACACCGGCCTTTTCAGCCGTGATGACGTCACCAGCGTCAACTGCCGCACGGTATTCCATACCCGTACCAACGTAAGGCGCTTGGGCGCGCACCAGCGGAACAGCCTGGCGCTGCATGTTCGCACCCATGAGAGCACGGTTAGCGTCATCGTGTTCGAGGAACGGAATCAGAGCGGTCGCAACCGACACCATCTGACGTGCAGAAACGTCCATGAAGTCGATTTCGTCAGCTGGGATCAGATCAGCTTCTCCGCCACCACCCATGGGGCGAGCGAGGACGAACTCTTCTTCGAACTTCTGGTCTTCGGTCAGCGGGGCGTTAGCCTGCGCGATGTTGAATTCCAGTTCGTCGTCAGCCGTGAGGTACTGCGTTTTATCCGTCACAACACCGTTTTCAACCTTGCGGTAAGGGGTCTCGATGAAACCGAACGGGTTGATGCGGGCGTAGGACGCAAGCGAACCGATCAGACCAATGTTGGGGCCTTCAGGGGTTTCAATGGGGCACATACGGCCGTAGTGCGACGGGTGAACGTCACGCACGTCCATACCTGCGCGGTCACGTGAAAGACCACCAGGACCAAGAGCCGACAGACGACGCTTGTGTGTCAGACCTGCCAGCGGGTTGTTCTGGTCCATGAACTGCGACAGCTGGCTGGTTCCGAAGAACTCCTTGATCGCAGCAACAACCGGACGGATGTTGATCAACGTCTGAGGCGTAATTGCTTCGACGTCCTGAGTGGTCATGCGTTCGCGGACCACACGTTCCATACGCGACAGACCCGTGCGCACCTGGTTTTCGATCAGTTCGCCAACCGCGCGGATACGGCGGTTACCAAAGTGGTCGATGTCGTCGAGTGCTACGCGGATGTCGGTCTTTTCGCCACCGCGAACACCTGGCATGGTTTCCTTGCCAGCGTGCAGGCTGACGATGTAGCGGATGGTTGCCACGATGTCGTCAACGGTCAGAACCGATTCGGTCAGAGCTTCGTCAACGCCCAGTTTGCGGTTGATCTTGTAGCGGCCCACTTTGGCTAGATCGTAACGCTTGGGGTTGAAGTAGAGGTTGCGCAGAAGGGTTTCAGCCGCATCCACGGTCGCAGGCTCAGCTGGACGCAGTTTCTTGTAGATGTCCAGAAGAGCCTCTTCACGGGTGCTGACCGTGTCCTTGGCCAGAGTGTCTTTGATGGAGTCGAACTCACCAAACTCTTCAAGGATCTGTGATTCGGTCCAGCCCAGAGCCTTCAGAAGAACCGTGACCGACTGCTTGCGCTTGCGGTCCAGACGAACACCAACCTGGTCGCGCTTGTCAACCTCGAACTCCAGCCAAGCACCGCGGGATGGAATGATCTTTGCGGTGTAGATGTCGCGGTCCGAGGTCTTGTCCGGCACGGACTCGAAGTACGCACCTGGCGAGCGCACCAGCTGGGAAACAACGACACGTTCGGTTCCGTTGATGATGAACGTACCCTTGTCGGTCATGAGCGGGAAGTCACCCATGAACACGGTCTGGGATTTAATTTCACCCGTGTTGTTGTTCATGAATTCGGCGATCACGAAGAGCGGCGCCGAGTACGTCATGTCGCGCTCTTTACACTCGTCAATCGAGTATTTAGGAGGCTCGAAGCGGTGTTCGCTAAATGACAGCGACATTGCTCCGGAGAAGTCTTCTACCGGCGAGATCTCTTCAAAAATGTCTTCAAGACCCGAGGTGGTAGCAACTGAATCGTCTCCGTTTTCAATTGCTTCAGCTACACGGTCTTGCCAGCGTTCGTTTCCGACCAGCCAATCGAAGCTGTCGATCTGCAGACCAAGCAGATTAGGCACTTCGAGTGGTTCATGAATCTTCGCGAAGGAAACGCGCTTGGGCGGGTTAGCGGTCCTTGTGTTTTCGTTGGCGACGGCCAATGGGATCCTTCCACAGTGGTTGTATCTCCGAGCGTTGCAGTTCACGCCCACCGCTATATGAAGGCAAAATGAAGTCACCGCAACGCAAACCACCAGTTTAACCACTAATGCCAAACCACGCAAGAGCTTTGTGGTAGAGTTCTTTGTTTTTACCCTCGGCCGGAACGTCGCACTGTCTGATGCACGGCATTCACGCTGGTGAACCGCCTCCGGCCGTTGAAGTGGCACTGAATTGTGGAAACTCACACGTTTTGAGACAAATCTGCAACGAAGCCTCACTCTCCCTGTGGATAACTCATTTTCCGCACAACCCCGGTGCTATGTTTCTTGCTGAGAGAGGAGTGACTGTCGTGACACAAGGTTGGCTACTTATTTTTTCGTGGATCAGCGTCCTTACCGTGATTGTGGCGGGCCCAG
>CABTZC010000271.1 GCA_902489185.1 uncultured Brevibacterium sp.
CCTCTTGGGGTAGGAGCCTGGTGGCGGGTCCCAACTTGTGGACGACTCCCGGGGAGCCCCCCGCCGAGCCCGAAAAGTCATGGAACACGTGTTCTTCGGGTTTGAACCGGAAGACGTTTAGCTCTCATCGTTACCAAAGTCGAGTCCCAAGAGCGCGTTCTCAACGACCTCGGTCAGGGCCGGATGGATCCACAATTGTCCACGGGCCATCTGATCTGCAGGAAGATCGAATGCCATAGCCTGCACGAAAAGCTGAACCAATGTGGCCGCTTGTTGACCAACGACGTGTGCACCCAAAATTCTCCTTGTGGTGCGGTGTGCAAGCACTTTGGCAAAACCCGGCTCGTTTAACGCCCAGCCGAAAGCCCCTCCGCCGTACTCGCACGTGCTCGCCACATAATCGACGCCTGCTTCGCGCAACTGTTCCTCTGTTGCACCCACAGAACCGATTTGCGGGTGGCTGAACACCGCGGCTGGGATCACAGTGTGGTCGGTCTTCGACAGGGTCGTTTCGACTCCCAGGTCCACCAGAATGTTGTGTTGCACGGTGCGCGCTTCTGCGTTGGCGACGTGTTTAAGCATGTGTTGCGAGCACACGTCGCCCAGGGCCCACACGCCGTCAAGTGCCTCGTCACGCGACAAAACGCGCTGGTGTTCGTCAACAACTAATCTGTCACCGTCAGTTTGGGCGCCCAGTGCTTCCACATTGAGGCCGTCGGTAGCTCGTGTGCGCCCCACGGCTACCAGCATGAGGTCGGCTTCCACCGCCGAGGTGTCCGCCCCTTCCGCACGCCCCGTCTCCGTGAGTGCGAGTGAGACTCCATCAGCTATATCAACGGACTCCACTTCAACACCGAAACGGACATTGACGTTTTCAGTAAAACTGCGTGTGAAAGCATCGGACACGTCACGGTCATGATTGCTCAGCAATCGATTTCCACGCGCCAGCACGGTGACGTCGACACCAAGGGATGCGAAGATGTGCGCGAATTCGACAGCGATGAAACCCGACCCCACAATCACCAGTGAGTGTGGCAGTTCAGGCATCCGCATGATCGTGTTCGAAGTTTTCACGGGATAGCCCTGAGTATCCACGCGATCCCAGTCCAGCCCAGCGGCTTTGAGCGGAGTGGGGGAGGACCCGGTAGCAATGACCACGCGATCAAAGGTAAGTGTGTCACCGGTGGCCGTTTGTGCCGAATGGCGTCCGGTGAAGTGGATGTGTTCAGGGAACACCGTGACATTTTCTAACCGGTTGGTTCGATAGTCGCGTCCGTCATACTCAATCGCGTCAATGCGGTCGAAGATCCGGTGAGACAGCCCGTTCCAATCAGCCCCATTGAAACTCGTGTCGAGATTCAGGTGCGCCGAATCTCCGGAGCTGTGTGCGACCTCGGCCGGACACACAAGCATCTTGGTTGGGATACACCCCACATTCAGGCACGTCCCACCAAACAACCACTTTTCAGCGATCGCCACTTTCAGGTGGCTGAACCGCTCGTCGACGATTGAATTACCGGAGCCCGTCCCAATGACAAGAAGATCAAAATGAGCCATAGAAAAAGCATATACACCGGCCTGTACCTGCCGGTGTATATGCTTCACACCTGACTATTCTTAAAGCGAGTAGTAGAGCTCGAATTCCGTTGGCGTTGGGCGCAGACGCATCACGTCAATTTCGTGAGTGTGCTTGTAGTTGATCCAGGTGTCGATGAGGTCATCGGTGAACACGTCTCCCTGTGTCAGGAAGTCACGGTCGTTGTCGAGTTCCTCAAGCGCCTCTTCAAGCGAACTCGGCACGTGCTTGATGTCGTGGAGTTCCTCAGGGGGTAATTCGTACAGGTCCTTGTCGACTGGCTCTGGTGGCTCAATCCGGTTACGGATTCCATCTAAACCAGCCATGAGCTGAGCAGAGAACGCCAGGTACGGGTTTGACGAAGGGTCTGGAGCGCGGAACTCCAGGCGCTTGGCCTTGGGGGAGTCTCCAGTGACAGGAATACGAATCGCAGCCGAACGGTTACGTGCCGAATACACCAAGTTGATGGGGGCTTCGTAACCCGGCACCAGGCGGCGATACGAGTTAATGGTTGGGTTGGTGAACGCCAACACAGCTCCAGCGTGTTCGATCAGACCACCGATATACCAGCGGGCGAGGTCGGACAGGCCAGCGTACCCGTTTTCGTCGTAGAAAAGAGGCTTGCCGTCTTTCCACAGCGATTGGTGGCAGTGCATTCCCGAACCACTGTCATCCATGAGTGGGCGTGGCATAAACGTGACGGTCTTGCCCCACTGTTGTGCAACCGAACGAATCACGTATTTGAAGTCAAGAAGCTGGTCGCCGGCCTTCTGAAGGGTAGCGAACTTGTAGTTAATCTCTTGCTGCCCAGCGGTTCCACATTCGTGGTGCGCACGTTCCATCTCAAACCCAATCGATTCGAGAGTAAGAGACATTTCGTCACGAATGTCGGCATCTTTGTCCTGGGGGCCAGCCGCGAAATACCCGCCGTTCATGGGGGACTTGTAGCCCTGGTTTCCGCCCAGTTCTTCCTTCCCCATGTTCCACGCAGCTTCTTCTGAGTCGATCTTGTAGAAGCTGTGTCCGGGGGTGACGGAGTAGCGAATTTCGTCGAACATGTAGAACTCGGCCTCTGCGCCAAAGTACACGGTGTCGGCGATTCCTGTGGATTTCAAATATGCTTCGGCCTTCGCCGCTACCTGGCGAGAGTCCCGTGAG
>CABTZC010000272.1 GCA_902489185.1 uncultured Brevibacterium sp.
GGCAAAAATCTTTGACCTGCAGGACCCGGCGGCAAAAATGTCGAAGTCGGGGAAGAACCCTGCTGGCCGGATCGACATTTTGGACGAGCCAAAGGTTCTTCAGAAGAAATTTAAGTCTGCTGTCACCGATAACGACACCGTGATTGCCTACGACCCGGAAAACAAGCCGGGGGTATCTAACTTGCTGACCATCTATTCGTCGTTGTCTGGTCAGAGCATTGAGAACATCGTCGCTGAATTTGACGGGAAGATGTACGGCCACTTGAAGGTGGCGCTCGCTGACCTGGCCGTTGAGGCCCTTACCCCTGTGCGCACGCGCACGAACGAACTGTTAGAGGACCGGGCAGAGCTTCAGCGGATCCTTTTGAACGGAGCTCACAAAGCTACCCAGATCGCTGATGCCACGGTCAAGAATGCGTACGACCGTGTCGGTTTCCTCTAAACTCCCCACCCACCACTAAGGAGCACCACCAGGTGGCCAAGAAGTACAAACCCAATAACATTGCCCCTGAAGTTATCCACACCGCTGCGCGTTTGGAAGACAAGTTCCAGGATTGGCAGCGGAAACAAGCGAATAAACGCGGATGGAAGCGCACAGTCATCGCGTATGACTCTTATGGAACTGAAACGTTCATTCGCGTTTTAGCACGCACGGTTCTAACGAAGACCGGGCAACCGGCTGCAGATGTGCACGCCAGTATTCGTGGTTTTAGGTCGTTTGGGTCCATTCCGCTCAACGAGGCGACTGCGTGGGTACGTGTCAACGGCCAGGAACACATGGTGACGTCTGACCGAGGTGGCATCGTGGATGCGGTGATTCCCGGCAACTTTGCGCCGGGGAAGGTTGAACTGGAGATCTGGACTCAAGGTTCCCTTGTAGACACAGCAACCGCGCACGTGGTGGCAGATGACGAAAAGTTTGGCATCATTTCTGACATTGATGACACGGTCATGGTGACTGCGTTGCCACGTCCATTTTTGGCTGCGTGGAACACATTCGTTTTGGATGAGCATGCACGCTCACCAGTGGCGGGGATGTCCGTTCTGTATGACCGGCTGACATACTTGCGTCCGCACGCCCCCATCATTTACTTGTCGACAGGTGCGTGGAATGTGGCTTTGACTCTCAAACGTTTTTTGTCCCGAAACCTGTACCCGGATGGGCCGTTTTTGCTCACTGACTGGGGCCCTACGGCAACGCGCGCGTTTCGGTCTGGCCAGGAGCACAAACGCATCCAGTTGGAGCGTTTAGCTCGGGAATTCCCTAACATCAAGTGGTTGTTGATCGGTGATGACGGTCAGCACGATGAAGAGATTTATGGTGAGTTTGTCGAGAACCACCCCAACAACGTGGTTGCCGTGTGTATTCGGCAGCTCACGGTAGGTGAAGCGGTGTGGGCCGGTGGTCGGTCGAAGAATTCGGGTCGTGGCCAGGGCGTTCCGTGGATCTACGCATCTGATGGGGCGGGTCTCATGGAGAAGATGAACGACCGAGGAATTATTGTCTAAACACGGTTCAGCAGTCTAAGTCCACTCCAAACCGTTGGGCATCGGCGAGTGTGTCGATATCCGCTGTGGTGGCCTGACCGAGGTGAACAGGAACCCAATCACAATGTTCGTAAAGGATGCGAGCGGGACGGTGGGCGACCTCGGCGGTGGATATCACCTCAGCAAGCACCCGGGTGCGCCAGACGGCGGTCAGGTATTGCACCCGCCCGGCAGGATCGACGGCCACGGCGCAATCTGGCACCGCGCAATCATTCTCACCCACCGCGTCGACGAGCGCGCGAACGGTGTGTGCATTGATGAGCGGAAGATCGGCGGCAAGGACCGCCACAAACTCAGTCGTCACGTGCTTAACCCCGGCGGCAATTGCCGCGGCAGGTCCAGAAAACGGTGGGTCCTCGCGTAGGTGGGTTATGTGCCCGAGGTTGTCCAACCCATCCGTGTCACCGACCACGACTGCGGGGCAGTGCGGGGAGACATCGCGAACGGCTGTGAGAGCTCGTTTGATGAGTGGAACACCGTCCACAAGAAGCGCGGTTTTGGTGATGCCGCCCAGGCGCGTGGCCCTCCCGCCGGACACGATCAGGGCAGTGAGTGACAGCTGATCAGTACGCGAGCCCTGACTCACGTGCTGGTACCTTCCTGGTCGTTTCGGTTCCATTCGGCGCGTCGAGAGCGGTTGTGGCGCGAACGGTACATGAGAACACCGCCCACAACAGCAAAGATGGCGACGGGCAACCCCAGAACAAGCCCTACTTTGTTGGGGATCGCGATTCCACTGGATTGAGAGTGGCTGACAGCTTTGCCTGCCTCATCTGGTTGGGCCCCACCTGTTTCAGCCTCAACGGTCGAGCCGCCTCCAGCCTCAGCCCCATTCGAGGCAACAGGTGACGGCGTGCTCAGATCCTCGAATGTCACGGTGCGCTGAACCTGTGGTTCCTTTTGTTTAAAGGCCCAGTTGAGGAGGTCAGCGGTTGCTTGCCGGCGCTGCGTTTGCGCGCGCAGAACCACTGCGGCGTACGTGGTGTTTCCTCGGGTGGCAGCCCCCACAAACGAGCCGCGGGCTTTTTGCGTGTACCCGTTCTTCAATCCGATAGCCCCGTCAACCAGGCCAACCAGGCGTGTGTGATTCTGGATCTGGTACCCCTTGACCTTTTGCTTCTTGTCGTGGTCATAGCCACTGGGGATGTTCGTGGTCTGGGTCCGGACGATCTTCATGA
>CABTZC010000273.1 GCA_902489185.1 uncultured Brevibacterium sp.
CTGCTCAATGAACGGCCATGCGATCATTCCACCGAACAGCACACCCGCAGCCAAGAGGGCCGAGAAGATGTTAAAGCTGATTGGGAATCCAGCAATGTAGAACTCGAACCAGCCCGGAATAATACGCAGGTAACCGTCCATCCATCCGATGTACCAGTCAGGCTGCGTACCAGCCGAAACGGGGGAGGGGTCGTATGGACCGTAGTTCCACACCGCGTTAATCGTGAACAGTCCCGATATCAGAGTCAGAAGCGCTGTGATGAGGAAGAAGAATCCTCCACCCTTCGCAGCAAACGTCGGCAGGACCGGTTCACCAACAACATTCTTGTTGGTGTGTCCTGCGCCAGGCCACTGCGTGTGCTTGTGGATCACAACGAACATCAGGTGGACACCGATCAAAGCAATAAGGATTGCTGGAACCAACATGATGTGGAACATGTACAGGCGGGACACAATGTCGACACCCGGGAACTCGCCACCGAACAGGAAGAAAGAAATGTATGTTCCTACCAGCGGAATACCCTTCAGCAGACCATCGATGATTCGCAGACCGTTACCGGACAGCAGATCGTCAGGCAACGAGTAACCGGTGAATCCGGCTGCCATACCCATCGCGATCAGTGCGACACCGATCATCCAGTTCACTTCACGTGGCTTACGGTAAGCACCGGTGAAATAAATACGCAGTGCGTGCAAGCTCAGTGCAGCCATGAACAGCAACGCTGCCCAGTGGTGAATCTGGCGGATGAAAAGTCCACCCCGAATCTCGAACGAAATCGCAAGCGTCGAAGCGTACGCCTCCGACATCTCGACACCCTTAAGCGGAACAAAAGGACCGTTGTAAATGGTCTCACCCATCGCCGGCTTGAACCACAGCGTCAAGAACGTTCCCGAGATCAGAAGGATGATGAAGCTGTAGAGAGCAACCTCACCCAACATAAACGACCAGTGGCTTGGGAAGATCTTACGACCGAACTCACGCACTGCTACCGACGCACCAGTCCGCGCTTCAATCCATTTAGCTGAGTTCTGAAGTGCCTTCGACTCAGTTACTTGAACGTTACTCATTCAGTCTCAGTCTCCCTCGTGTGGATCTCCCAGAAGGTCGGCCCGACGGGCTCAGGGAAGTCGCGTTGTGCAACGAGGTACCCTTCGCTGTCGACCGTAATCGGAAGCTGTGGAAGTGGGCGCTTAGCGGGCCCGAAAACGACCTTGCAGTGGTTTGTCACGTCGAATGTCGACTGGTGGCATGGGCACAGCAGGTGGTGGGTCTGGTGCTCGTACAGAGCTACCGGGCAGCCAACGTGAGTACAAATCTTAGAGTAGGCAACCACTCCGTCGATCCCCCAGTCTTCCTTAGCCGGGTCCGTCTTAAGCTCACGCGGGTCAACGCGCATGAGAAGAACCGCTGCTTTAGCCTTCTCATTCAGCGGGTGACCGGACTTCGCGATGCCTTCTGGCAGCACGTGGAAAGCCGAACCGATTGTGACGTCAGCAAGCTTGATTGGACGTTCAGCGCCCTCATGAGGAATACCGCCCGGGTCTTGGATCAGACGAACGCCGGGCCCCCACAGAGTTTCAAACAGTTTGTTGCCAGGAAGTGGACCGAGGTCGCGCAGAACGAGCACGGCAGGCAGGGGAGCGATCGCTACCGCGGTGATGAGCATGTTGCGCAGAAGTGGTCGGCGTGCAATGCCCGATTCTTCCTTAGCCTGGTTGAGAATCTCGAGGGCAATCGCCTGATCCTCTTCGGACCCAGCGATACGGTGTCGGTCTTCAACAACCTCGACGTCCGTAATCAAGTTCTTGGCCCACAGGACAATTCCAATACCGATACCGGCAAGCGCAAGTGTCGCACCCAATCCCAGCATGGTGTTCTGCAGGCGCAGCGCTTCCATCGTTCCGTCAAGCGGGAACAGGAAGTACGACACGATGAACCAGATGGTTCCTACCATGGAGGCCAGGAACCACATGGCGATCTGCCGTTCAGCAACCTTGGCAGCATGTGAGTCACTATCTACAAGACGTGGCTTGTGTTCAGGTAGTCCTGGGTTCTCGAACCCATTCACCTGCTCCAGCTGGCCTGTTGTGCCAGTCAAATTCTTCGAGGTCATTCGCTTCCTCGTCTAGTTCTCAATACGGATTTCTTCGATCACTTAGCGCGGGCTGTCAGCCACACAGTGATCCCAACTACTGCTCCAAGGCCGAAGAACCAAATGAAGAGACCTTCGGCTACTGGCCCAAGCGAACCTAACTTGAATCCACCTGGTGATGGCGGTTCGGACACGGTTCGTACATAAGCGATCACGTCACGCTTCTGTTCAGGCGTGAGGTTGGCATCGTTGAAGATAGGCATGTTCTGCGGTCCGGTCTGCATTGCCTGGTACAGGTGCTTTTCGGAAACCTCAGACAGGTTTGGCGCGTATTTACCGCGGGTCAGCGCACCACCGGCGCCAACCACGTTGTGGCACATTGCACAGTTGGTGCGGAAGAGGCCACCTCCAGCGGCGGGGTCACCCTTTGACGCGTCAAGGTACTCTTCCTCAGGAAGCGAAGGACCAGGGCCGAGCGAAGCAACGTATGCCGCCATCTGCTCGATTTAATCCTGGCTGAACTGCGGCTTCTTCACCTGTCCCTGTGGGCCGTGC
>CABTZC010000274.1 GCA_902489185.1 uncultured Brevibacterium sp.
CCCTCCACCGGAAAAGCCTCCCGGTGAGTAGCCTCCGCCAAAGTTTCCTCCGCCGAAGTTTCCGAAAATGTCTCCCAGGTCCGGCCCACCTGGACCGCCAGTGCCACGGGTGGTGTAACCGCCACCGGTGTTAAACAGCCCGGAGAAAATATCTTCGAACCCTTGTCCCGAGCCACCGGATCCGGCGCTGAAACGTGCGCCGGACCCCATGGCCCGAACCTGGTCGTACTGCTTCCGAGTTTCTGGGTCGGACAGCACTTGGTTAGCGGCACTGACGTCCTTGAACTTCTCTTCCGCAGCTTTATCGCCCGGGTTGGCATCCGGGTGATACTTGCGGGCCAGCTTGCGGTAGGCCTTCTTTATTTCCGAGGCGGAGGCGTCCTTAGAGACCCCCAGGGTTGCGTAGTAGTCTTTTTCAAACCATTCATTCTGAGGTCCCGAGTTCATCTGGCACCTCCTTCCTTCTTAACTTTCCGCTCGCGTGAAGTACCTCCACGCGCCCGTCTTACTCTGCGGGTACGTGAACTCCCACGCGAGCGGCTTTGAGGACTCGTTCACCCATCCGGTACCCCGGTTGCATAACCAGGAACACCGTGGGTTCTTCGACTTCCTCGCTTGGTTGTTGCATAAGCGCTTCGTGAACGTTCGGGTCGAACACCTCACCGACTTCGCCGTACTGCTCAATACCCAGCTTGTTCAGGGCCTCGAACAGCCTGTCGACGTGCTTTGCGAACGGTCCTTCAACGTCACCGGCTTCGCGTGCCAGGCGAACTTCGTCCAGGATCGGCATGAGCGCTTCGGTCACCTTGACCATTCCGTTTTCGTGGGCGCGTTCACGCTCACGTTCGGAACGGCGACGGTACGCCGCGTATTCGGCGTTGAGTCGCTGCAGGTCTTCGAGGTGCTGAGCAGCCTCCGCTGACACTTCCGCACCTTCGCTGTCACTGAGTTCCGAAGCGTCCTCGGGGATGTCCACCCCGAGGTCGCTCGCGTCGGCCGCTGGCTCTCCAGTTGCGGTTTCGCCAGCTGCTGGTTCCCCGGCTTCCGTGGCTTCAGCCCCAGCGGGCTCGGCCACTGGTTCTTCGCCTACTGGCTGCCCGCCTGCCGGTTCCTGCACGTCCTTAGGGGCGCGCACTTCACCGGTTTCGGGGTCCACACGGCGCTTGTCGGTAAACGAGAAGCCCTGTTCAGCAGGCTCCCCAGCGCTGTCGAACGGTTTCTCGGTGGACATTACTTGTTCTCCTCGTCCTCATCGATCACTTCAGCGTCTACCACGTCGTCGTCCGCGTTTGCGGAGTCAGCGGAGCCAGAGGCAGCGTCAGCACCTGCGGCACCGTCAGCAGGCTGCTGTGCGTAGAGCGCTTCACCCAGCTTGGTCTGCGAGGTCTGGAGCTTCTCCAGTGCCTTTTCAACAGCTGCGTCGTCGTCGCCCTTGAGTGCTTCCTTCAGCTCGTCAACGTCGGCCTGAACTTCCTTCTTCACGTCTTCAGGAAGCTTGTCGTCGTTGTCCTTGATGAGCGTGTCGGTCTGGTAAGCCATGTTTTCAGCAACGTTGCGCTTGTCGGCTGCTTCGCGACGCTTCTTGTCTTCTTCAGCGTGCTCTTCAGCTTCGCGCACCATGCGTTCAATGTCTTCCTGAGGAATAGCCGAACCACCCGTGATGGTCATGGACTGTTCCTTACCAGTGCCTTTGTCCTTTGCGGACACGTGGACAATACCGTTGGCGTCGATGTCGAACGACACCTCGATCTGCGGCAAACCACGTGGCGCAGGTGCAATACCGGTCAGCTCGAAGGTTCCCAACGCCTTGTTGTCACGTGTGAACTCACGTTCACCCTGGAACACCTGGATCGATACCGAAGGCTGGTTGTCTTCAGCCGTGGTGAAGGTTTCCGACTTCTTGGTTGGGATCGGGGTGTTGCGCTCGATGAGCTTGGTCATCACTCCACCCTTGGTTTCTAGACCCAGGGACAGTGGGGTGACATCAATGAGCAGAACGTCCTTACGTTCACCCTTGAGCACACCGGCCTGAACTGCTGCACCGATTGCGACAACCTCGTCCGGGTTCACACCCTTGTTAGGTTCGCGACCACCAGTCAGGTCCTTCACAACTTCAGCCACTGCTGGCATACGGGTCGAACCACCAACCAGAACAACGTGGTCGATGTCCTTCACATCTACACCAGCGTCACGGATGACTGCCTGGAAAGGAGCCTTGGTGCGCTCGAGCAGGTCGTGGGTCAGTTCTTCGAACTTGGCGCGGGAAAGGCTTTCGTCCAAGTGGATTGGGCCGTTTTCGCTCATGGACAGGTACTGCAGGCTGATGTTGGTGCTGGTTGCGCTGGACAGTTCCTTCTTGGCCTGTTCAGCTGCTTCCTTCAGACGCTGCATTGCCGAGGAGTCCTTGGTTGGGTCAACGCCGTATCCGCTCTTGACCTTTTCAACCAGCCAGTTAACGATCGCCTGGTCCCAGTCGTCACCACCCAGTTTATTGTCTCCCGAGGTGGCGCGCACCTGAATCGTGGAGAAGTCGTCATCGTCCTTGCCGACTTCCAG
>CABTZC010000275.1 GCA_902489185.1 uncultured Brevibacterium sp.
CAGACGTGTGCTCTTCCGATCTCTGCCCGTGAGCTTGAGATTCTCCAGGCCGTTGCCACCGGGCACACGAACAAGGAAATTGCCCAAGAGCTGTTCATTTCCCAGGCCACGGTGAAAACGCACCTGGTGCATATTTTCGACAAGTTGGGCGTAGATAACCGCACCAGCGCTGTTGCGAAAGCACGGGAACAGCAGCTGATCGACTGACCTACATGAACTGCCGTAAGTGAACGCGTTGCTGTTCTAACAGTGTGAGTTGTTGTAAGAGTTCCGAGGTCGTTGCGGTGTCGCTGGGGTCCGTGCGGCGCAGGCGGGCGTGGAGGAGCCCGCTGATCCGCACCATGTCTTTGTCGAACAGGCGGGCGACGATTCCGCGGCTGTAGCGCTCGATACCGTCGGCGTTGCTGGCAGGAAGCGAGGACATGGTCAGTTCGCTCACCAGGGGAACGAGTTCGTCAGGGGTGGCTTCGCGGACGGCGTCGGCCCACCCAGCAGTGTTTTCAGCACCGGTGCGCACTCCCCCTGCGCGTTTCATCGCTTCGTGAATCGCGCGGTGGCGGGGGTCGTCAAACACCTTTCCGTTGAGTGCGTCAAAGAGTTTCGCGTTGACGTACTGCGGGTACTGCAGTGCCACCATGAGTGCTCCTCGTTCCACCCGGTACCCCGCCGACTGGCTGGGGTCTGGTCCGCTGGGCGGGGCTGGTGCCGCAGCTTGGAACTGTGGTCGAGGTTGGTTGGGCTGAGGCTGGTTTGGTTGGTTGCGTTGGCTCTGGTGGCGCTGGTATCCCCGGACCGCGCGCACCACTTGGTCGGTGTCGACTCCTACGAGGCCGGCCACATAGCGTTCATATCCGGGGCGCAGCGCCACGTCTTTAATTCCCGCGATGACTGGTGCGGCCGCTCTGATCGCTGCCACTTGGCCTTCGACAGTTGAAGCATCGAACTGTGCGACCGTCGTATCGATGACGAACTCGAAAAGTGGGCGCCTTGATTCGATGAGGTCACGCACGGCGCCTTCGCCCTTTGCCCGCCACAGGTCGGCGGGGTCGAGTCCTCCCGGTTCAACCACGACCGAGGTTTGCGCCAAGAACCGCTGATCGTCACCGAACGCTTTCAGGGCGGCTTTCTGTCCGGCTTCGTCACCGTCGAAGGTGAAGATCACTTCGGCGGTCGCGTCGTCGTTCATCATGCGCCGAAGAATGCTCACGTGTTCAGCCCCAAAAGCCGTTCCACATGTGGCGACGGCTTGGGTGACACCGCTGATGTGGGCGGCCATGACGTCGGTGTAACCTTCGACAACGACCGCACGCTTCGTCTTTGCAATGGGACGTTTCGCAAGGTCAAGCCCGTAGAGCACCTTGTTCTTGTGATACACGGGAGTTTCTGGCGTGTTGAGGTACTTGGGGCCCTGGTCGTCGTCAAACAGTTTGCGAGCCCCAAACCCAATCACACGTCCGGTGACGTCCCGGATCGGCCACATGAGACGACCTCGGAAACGGTCATAGTGACCGCGCCTGCCCGCAATGGCAAGGCCACCTTTTTCGATGTCCTCAACCCGGAAACCGCGCCCGCGTAAGTGTGACAGCAAACCATCCCAGCCCTGCGGAGAGAAACCCACGCCAAAGGTGTCCAGCGTCTGCTGCTCGAAACCTCGGCCCGCCATATACTCCCGCGCAACGGAGGCGGCAGGTGACGCGAACTGTTCACGGTAGAAGTCGGCTGCCACCTGGTGCATTTCCAGAATGTTTTGACGCACGGAGCCCGAGTCGCCGCTGGGTGCGCCGGTATAGGACAGCTGGACGCCGGCGCGTTCGGCCAGGCGTTGAACGGCTTCGACGAACGTGACGCCGTCCATTTTCATGAGGAACTCAAAAACGTCGCCGGATTCCCCGCACCCAAAACAGTGATAGCGCCCCATGGACGGCCGGACGTGGAAACTGGGGGTGCGTTCGTCGTGGAAGGGGCACAGGCCCTTCATCGAGTCGACTCCCGCGCTCTTGAGCGACACGTATTCGCCGACGATTTCGTCGATCCGCGAGCGCGACCGAACCTCGTCGATGTCCTCCCTGCCGATAAGTCCTGCCATGATGCCTACGCTGCCTACAACAGGGTCGCGGTGTTCGCTTGCATCTTGTGGTATTCCGCCCAGGCTGAGTGGTCGGTGAGTGACGCCACCTGGTCGACGACGATGCGCACTTGTGCACTGTCGTCGTCGGCGTCCCGGTAGTCGCACCAGAAGATGGTGTCCATGGACTCCGGATGGGTCATGTAGTAGTCGCACAGATCGCGCAAAACCCCGGCTTGAATCCGTTGGAGGCGCACGCGGTCTTCGGCCACCATGACCGTGACCGTGGCGAGTCCCTTGAGAACCGCGATTTCGTGGCGCGTGGTCGCCGGTACAACCACGTTGCCCGCGTACCTGGTGAGGGGTTCCCACCCGTATTCTTCGCGCGTTGCCGCTTCGGTTGCCGAGGTGAATCGTCCAATGAGTTGGCTTGTCATGTGTTTGAGTGCGGCCTGTGCCCGACGGGACCCGTCGTAGGGTTCCTTGGGC
>CABTZC010000276.1 GCA_902489185.1 uncultured Brevibacterium sp.
CCAAGCCAACTACTCCTCATCAAAAGCCGGCCTCGTGGGTCTTGCCCGCTCAATCACCCGCGAAGTAGGTTCACGCGGAATTACCGCAAACGTCGTCGCCCCCGGATTCATCCGCACTGACATGACGGACGAACTTCCTGAAGCCAAGCAGAAGGAATACCTCCAAGCTGTCCCCGCAAAGCGTTTTGCGGAACCTCAAGAAGTAGCCAAAGTTGTCAGCTGGGTTGCTTCCGATGACGCAAGCTATATTTCCGGTGCTGTCATTCCCGTTGACGGCGGTTTGGGAATGGGACACTAAAGAACGAACAGAAAGGTCATCATGGGAATTCTTGAAGGAAAGCGCATCCTCGTTACCGGTGTGCTCACAGAGTCGTCAATCGCATTCGCGGCCGCACGTCTGGCACAGGAACAGGGAGCAGAAGTCATCCTGTCCAGCTTCGGTCGTCAGATGAAAATCACCACCATCATCGCTGAACGCCTACCCAAACCAGCCCCGGTTATCGAACTCGACGCAACCAGCGAAGAAGACCTGGCAGCGCTACCTGAACGCCTGGGCGGCAACATCGACGGAATCGTCCACGCAATCGCGTTCGCACCAAAAGATGCACTCGGCGGCGTGTTCCTCGACACCCCATTCGAATCGGTCTCCACGGCCGTCCACGTGTCTGCCTACTCGCTCAAATCCATCGCCGTCGCCGCGAAGAGCGTGCTCAACCCAGGCGCCGGAATCGTAGGCCTCACCTTCGACGCAACCGTCGCATGGCCGGCATACGACTGGATGGGTGTGGCAAAGGCCGCCATGGAATCCACCTCGCGCTACCTCGCCAAGTACATGGGGCCAGACAAGATCCGCGTCAACCTGGTCTCCGCCGGACCACTCAAAACCACCGCGGCTAAGTCCATCCCCGGCTTCGAAGCCTTCGAAGACGTCTGGGGAGACCGCGCGCCACTTGGGTGGGACCAAACCGACACCGAACCAGCAGGAAAAGCAATTGTTGCTCTTCTTTCCGACTGGTTCCCCGCCACCACCGGCGAAATGGTCCACGTCGACGGAGGCCTGCACTCAACAGGCGCATAACCTCCTGCACTTTTGAGTGGGCATATCTACACTGGTAGGTATGCCCACTCTTGTTTTAGCTCGTCACGCGCACGCAACTCATGACCCTATGCCGGACTTTGACCGTCATCTCACAGATGAAGGGGAGGCCGACGCGGCCCTCGCTGGCCGCTTTTTGTCGCAGTTCCCATTGACTCACCTTGTGTCGTCACCAGCTAGACGAACCACCCAAACTGGGCAAGCAGTTGTTGACGCGCTCAATGACGCATACCGCGGTCGTCCCGATTTCAAACAGGTCGAACTACAGTTTGAACCGGCTCTTTACGACGCCACCGTGCAGACCTGGTTAGACACCGTCAACGCGATCCCCGAAGACGTGCCTGGCGCATACATCGTTGGCCACAACCCAATCGTGTGGGAAACAGTCGAACGCGTGGGCGGTGTAAGTCTCAAGAAGTTTAAGCCGTCGTCCGTGGCAGTCTTCCAGCTACCGAGCTGGGACGTTGACTCATTCCCCGAACCGACCGTGCGGTACTTCGGAAACTAGAACACGACTAACCTAGAGCAAACGCTCAGCGCACATACGGAGCGCAGAAAATCTCTGCAAGCTGACTCATGTCACGGTGCCGGATCACCAAGTCGGCCTTTGCAGCCAACGCGGGTTTCGCGCAAAACGCGACCCCGCACTTTGCCAGTTCAACCATGTCGAGATCGTTCGCACCATCGCCAATAGCCAAAGTCCGCGTAGCGCCAATACGTTCGGCCAGCTGCGCAAGAGTGTGGGCCTTAAACGCCCGGTCAACAACAGGACCCGTCACCCTTCCCGTGAGCACCCCGCCTGAGGACTCCAACTGGTTTGCGAACGCGTCGTCAATACCAACACCGTCCGCCAGCGGCTGAACAATCTCAATAAAGCCACCGGACACAACAGCCACGCGGCAATCCACCTCGTGCAACGCCTCCACCCACTCGGGCACTCCAGGAGTGAGCGTCACTTGGTCAGCCACCTCGGCCAGCGCAGTCACCGGGACTCCCTTAAGCAAAGCCACGCGTTCGCGCAAGGACTCTTCGAAGTCCAACTCACCGGCCATCGCCCGCTCCGTGATCTCTGCAACCTGGTTCTCAACACCAGCGTGAGCGGCCAACAGGTCAATCACTTCTTCGTTGATCAGTGTGGAATCCACATCCATGACCACGAGTTCGGGAGGCGCCAGACTCACTTCTGGCGGCAGGACCTGAACATCGTCGTTTTCTGAACGCAAATCAGCCAGAACCGGCGGAAGATCATCCTCATCAAAGACATCGTGACGAACCCGACCAGAGTCGAAAATACATACCCGTTGCATAGGCTTATCGTATCGGTGCGGCACTTTCTCGCGTTGTCGTGGTCACCACATCGTGAGCCGCCCCATGGAGCTGAGCCAGCAACTCACCTAACTCCGGCGGCTCGACCGCGGCAGGCGCCAAAACGGACCGCA
>CABTZC010000277.1 GCA_902489185.1 uncultured Brevibacterium sp.
CACATCGGAAGCGAAGAGTTCACGCCTACGACAGAAGTCCCAGTGCGCAGCATGGGAGAGGTAGAAATAGACGAAGAGCGTTTGCTCCACCAGGTGATGTACGACATGGCCGTTGGGGCTCGGCCCGCGACTCAGATAAAGGCTCGGATTACTCGTACGGGAAAGACGAAGCCAGCTAGCGTAACTCAAAATGACGATCTCCCGGCGCCACAGTACGGTGACGAAGCCATACAGATGTGGCTCGACCAAGACGAAGCTCACGGTGCTACGCAAGTCAAAGAAGTCAAACTTACCATCTCGATTCCAACTAACGAAGAGTGGTTGAAGTCCCAAGCGGGCATCAGCGTAATGGTTCCGCTGATCCAGTTCATGGACAACGAAGGTAGGCCACCAGAAAAAGGGGGCAGGCCAACAGAAATAGGTGGAGATAATCTACCGGATATAGATGAAGGCGAGCCTGGAGCAATAGATAGAGACGGGCCACGCGAAGTGGGCAGATCTAAGCTTCAGGAGCGAGAAGGCCTGGCGAAAAGTGGTGGCTCGACAGGTCCGCCGGTGCCGGTGATGGTGAACAACGAATTCGCGCTGGATTCTTACACCACAGACAAACTATTAAGACAAGCGTCGTCGGTATACAGATACTTCACTGACCCAACCTCGGGAGAAGTGTGCGAAATTATGCCGACCAGGTACAGGGTGACCAAGCAGATGGCCCGGACGCTCGAAGCCAGATGGGTGTACTGTTCCGCGCCGTGGTGTAGCCGGTTAGCCAAAGCGTGCGACAAAGACCACATCGAACCGTTTAACCAGGCGAACCCGCAGAACGGTGGCCAGACCATACTTGAGAACCTGCACCCCTTGTGTCGCAGGCACCACATGGCCAAAACTGAGGGCCACCTTAGCGCTCGGCGCACAGATGACGGGGGAGTGGAATGGGAGTTCCCACGGATCGGCACCGTGTTGTCCTACCCGCCTGCATCACCATTGCACCAAACGCACTACAAACAACTCGAAGCGTTCGCCAAGTCATCTGCATAGTGGTGAACGGGTCACGTGATCACCGTGCGTCGCCTATGCATACCCGCCAGCCACGACAAGGTCGGTAATAAAAGCCTCAACCTGAGCCTCGCTCAGCTCATGGACAGTAACGCGGATGTGATGGCTGGCAGTACCACCCTCGGTGAGGCCGAACTCATCGCCAGGACGCACGGTCCAGCCGTGACGGGCTAAGCGGACGGCCACCTCGGTGGCGGGAGCCTTCACCGGCACCCACACGCTGATACCGTCGCCAGCCAACGCATCAACCCCGCGCTCAGCCAGCGCCCGCACGAACGCCTCGTTGTTATCCGCATACACGCCGGCGGCGCGCTCAATCAGCGCCCGGGCCTCTGTATTAGTGAGCTGCGCCAACGCGATCCGCTGCAACAAGTGACTCACCCACGTGGTGCCCGGGCTCAACCGCAACGCCAACCGTGACGCCGTCTCCCGGTCAGAGGCCACCAGGGCAACACAAATATCGGGCCCAACGAACTTTGACAGCGAACGCACCAGTGCCCAGCGCTGATGCTCGGGCCCCACAATCGACTCAAACGGCACCCGCGACAACAACGAGTAATAATCGTCTTCAATCACCAGCACATACGGGTAGTCGGCCAAAACCTCGCGCAACTGCCGGGCCCGCTGGGCATCAATCGACGCGCCCGTGGGATTCTGCGCCCGAGGCGTACACACCACCGCGCGCACGCCCGTCTCAAGCGCGGTCCGCAGCCCCGCAGGCGTCATGCCGCGCTCATCAACCGCAATCGGCACCGTGCGATACCCGCCCAACCGCACCGTCTGCTGACTCGCCAAAAAGCATGGGTCCTCCAAACCCACCGCGTCGTCGCGCATGAGCGACTGCGCCAACAACCGCTCAATCGCATCCACCGCCCCCGAGGTCACCGACAACTCAAACGCCCCCGGAGTCCCCGCAGCCCCCGGCACATCCGGCGCAAACCAGTCCTGCGCCCACCGCGCAAGCCCCGCGTCGATCACCGGCTCGCCGTACAGCACCGTGTGCCCAGCCGCGGCGGTGAGCGCCGGGCGCAGATCGGGGATCAGCGCTGGCAGCGGGTTGCCGCTGGCAAGGTCCACCGTCTGGGCCGAGGTGTCATCCGCCCCATCCGTCGCGTACCCGTCCTGGGGGCCGGGGGAGAGGTCGGCAACTCGGGTGCCGGCGCGCCCTTGCCCAACCACCAGTCCCGAGGCCGCCAACAGTCGGTACGCAGCCACGGTGGTGTTGCGGTTGACGCCTAAATCTCGGGCGAGGGTGCGCACGGGTGGCAACAGGTCGCCGGGGCGCAGGTGCCCGCGGTCGATGAGGGTGCGGACCGAGTCGGCGATGTCGCTCGCAGATTGCCCAGTTATTTCCACGTGGTGAGTCACATGCCCCAGTCTGGGCTGTGACGTGGTACATTCTTTTGGCCTAGACCAAAACTAAAAGCGCTGGTACAGGCACGTACAGACAAAGGAGCCCA
>CABTZC010000278.1 GCA_902489185.1 uncultured Brevibacterium sp.
CCTCCGGTGTCCAGGAACCACACCACAGCGCCGGGCCCCAGCCACCCCAGCCCCAGCGTGACAGCAGCAGTCGCAATGAGGGCCATGCGTGGCGTTCCGGTGCGCTCATCAATGTCCCCCAGCCGAGGTGGTAGCAGGTGTGCGCGTCCCATCGCCACCATGATGCGGGAGCTGGCTACGAACAGTCCGAGAAAGCTTGTGAGAAGACCCAAAAACGCGATCAGGTAGGCGCCAGCACCCAGCCAGGCGAATCCTGCTTCACGGAAGGCCGACACTGTTCCTAACTCCATTTCTGCCACGTCTTCCCACGGCAGAACCCAGGCGGTAGCGGCCAACACAAGGCAGTAGAAACCTCCGGCGGCAAGCACGGTGAAGCCCACAGCGCGGCCCACCTTGCGCGGTGACACGTTGGCATCTTCAGCCAAAACAGCCACCAGACCGAAACCTGCCAAGAACGTCATACCGGGAATGATGAAGCGCAGGGTGTCGGCTACAGGTTGCGCATCAGGCGCGTAGGCGGGGAAGAAGTTCTGCGGTGAACCCGTGGTAAAACCGACCACGACCAGTGCTAGTCCAATAACTATGATGGCCGCGAACATCGCCATCTGCACCTGCGCACCCACTTCGATTCCGAACCAGTTGAGCAGGAAGAAAATCGCGGTAAGCGCAATACCAATGAGCAGCACTGGCAGGTAGACCGTTTCGTCGTTGATGGTGTACAGCGGGATCGTGTTGACCCACGGCACGAACTTCGCCAGGAGGAAACCGAACGCGGTGACATAAAACGCCAACGAAGACACATACGCACCCAGGAGCATCCAGCCGGTAATGAATGCGGCACCTCGGCCCATGGAGGTGTAAGAGTACACCACCTCACCACCGGCGCGCGGGAACGTGGTGGTAAGTTCCGAATACGCGAGTGCCACGCACGCAGCCAACAGCACACCGGCAATCAGACCAAAGACCACGCCACCGGCACCGTATTCGGCAAAAAGTTTGGAGTTGGTGTAAATCCAACTAGTGCCCACGACGCCGGCGACGCCGAAAGCTAAGAGCTGAAATATGTTCAGCGACTTCTTGAGTTCCGCCATGGATATGTCCTTCTATTGGGTCGACAGTGACCGCAAGCTATTGCCTACATCACAGAGAGAATATACATGGCGAAGCGAAAATATACATCGTGAAGTAAAAGTTTCGCAGGTTAAAACTTGGCGCTGGCGACGATAGGGCGAGCGAGGCACTTAACCCACTCCACTTGCATTCAATTGAACAGTGTTCAAGACTTGTTCCATGTCTGTAGATAACGCTTCACCGGCCACATCGGGCACAGCTGCCCCCACCTCGGCAGGAACACAAACCACCCCGCACTCCCCTAGCACGCACCCCCCTACCCCCATCGACCCCGACGCGCTCGCCACACAGGTGCTCGCTGGTATGCCTGCCACCTCGGAACAGGGGCTGGCAATCCTGCGCACCGCTGACGAAGACCTCCTAGACATCGTCGCCGCCGCAGCACGGGTACGCCGGAAGCACTTTGGCATGACCGTGAAGGTGAACTACCTGGTCAACCTCAAGTCCGGCCTGTGCCCCGAAGACTGCGGGTACTGCTCGCAGCGCTTGGGCTCTGACACGGAGATCCTCAAGTACTCGTGGCTAAGCACCAAGGACGCCACTCGCCAGGCGACCTTCGGGATGGAAGGTGGCGCGGGTCGCGTGTGCCTCGTGGCCTCCGGGCGTGGGCCGTCGAACCGTGACATTGACCGGGTGGGTGAAATCACCAAGTCGATCAAGAACAGCAACCCGCAACTGGAAGTGTGCGCGTGCCTGGGATTCCTCAAGGACAACCAGGCCGAACGCCTCAAGGAATACGGTGTTGACGCGTACAACCACAATCTCAACACCGCCGAATCGAACTACGAAGAAATCTGCTCCACCCACACGTTCGAACAGCGCACGGACACCGTGAAGAAGGCGAAAGCTGGCGGTTTGTCGCCGTGTTCGGGCTTGATCGTGGGTATGGGCGAATCGGATAAGCAGGTCATCGAAGCCATCGACTCCCTGCGCGAACTCGACTCCGATTCGATCCCCGTGAACTTCCTCATCCCGTTCGAAGGCACGCCCATGGAAGGTGTCCACCACCTGACCCCGCAGCACTCGATGCGCATCCTGGCTGCCGTGCGGTTCATGTGCCCTGACAAGGAACTTCGTATCGCTGGTGGACGTGAAATGCACTTGCGCACGCTCCAGCCGCTGAGCCTGCACGTGGCCAACTCGCTCTTCCTGGGCGACTACCTGACCACTGAAGGCCAGGACGCTATCGCCGACCTCGACATGATCGTCGACGGCGGCTTCTCCATCTTGGGCCAAGAGGACACCAAGGCGCTGCGCGACCAGATCCTGGCCAGCAAGAACGCCCACCTGGCCGCGGTCAATGGCGCCCAAGGTGGCACGGAAGTTGGCGGGGCTGAGACTGCTGGTAAGCCAGGAACCTCCGCCGAGGCGGCAAACGGA
>CABTZC010000279.1 GCA_902489185.1 uncultured Brevibacterium sp.
AAAAGTCCGGTCGGAACCCCCGACCGCACCTCATTCGTCATTTATTTGACGGCGCGCAGGGAAGCGATCTTGGATTCTTCGCCTGGCATAACGCGTTTTTTACCGTCACCCAGAGCAGTGGTGACTTCGCGAATTTCTTCGCCCAGCTTGATGAACTCGTCGGGCTCCATGGACGCCTTCTGGTCCGATCCCCACATTTCGTTGTCCAAGGTGATGTGACGTTCAAGAGTCACCGCGCCCAGAGCAACGGCTGCTACGGAGATTGCCGTACCAATTTCGTGGCCAGAATAACCAACAGGAACACCGTAACGTTCGCGCAGAGCAGGGATGGCCAGCAAGTTCACTTCTTCGGGTGGAAGTGGGTATGTGGACGTTGCGTGCATGAGCACCAGGTTGTCTTTGCCCATGACCTCAACAGCCTTGTCGATCTGCTCCAGCGTGGACATTCCAGTGGACATGATGACGGGCTTACCGGTGCTGCGAACAGCTTCGAGCAGTGGAATGTCAGTGATGGAGGCCGAGGCAATCTTGTAGGTCACAGCGTTAAACTTCTCCAAGAAGTTCACCGAATCAATGTCCCACGGCGATGCGAACCATTGCAGGCCCAGTTCCTTTGCGTACGCGTCGATCTGGGCGTACTCAGCATCTTCGAATTCCACCCGGAACTTGTATTCCAAGTACGTCATTTCGCCCCATGGGGTGCTACGAGGCTTTGACTTCTGGTCTTCCGGAACGGCAACGTCCGGGTTGCGTTTCTGGAACTTAACAGCCTGAGCGCCGGCCTTCTTCGCAACATCCATGAGCTGCTTAGCGATCTCTACATCACCATTGTGGTTAATGCCAATTTCACCGATCAAGTAAACAGGGTGTCCGGCACCAATCGTGTGTTCGCCAATTGCAACGGGCTTGATTTCAGCGGTCATTTCAGATTCTCGCTTCCTTGTGTTTTAAGGAACTGTGTTGCGGTTCCAGGTCGAACTGTCATTGAGTGGTCTCGGGAACGTTCACCATGTCGCAGACTTCGCGAACAGCTCCGTGACCGCCGTTCTTTTTCAGGACAAATCTGGCAGCCGCCAACACCTTAGGGTGTGCATCCGCTACTGCGATCGGCCACCCTACGGCGCTAAATGCTTCCAGGTCGTTAATGTCATTTCCTACATAGGCAACACGTTCAGGATCCAGACCCTTGTCCGCCATCCATTCCGAGATTACCTGAGCTTTGTTGTCAATTCCCTGTGCCACCTCGACGCGCAGTTTTTCTGCACGCCTCGTAACAACGGGATTGCGTTCTTTAGAAAGAATGAGGAATGGGAACTCAGCTTTGACGAGTCGGCTGATACCCATGCCGTCGCCTCGGTGGACACGCACTGATTCGACGCCGTTTTCGTCAACATGCACGGCGTCATCAGTGTGCACTCCATCGAAATCGGTGACCAAGGCGTCGATATCGAGGCGGGTCGTTTCCGTGCGCCCCGCTGCCATTGCACGCAAAAGTGTGAGATCAGACATGCTGTCGATTTCGCGAGCGTCCTCTGCGGGGACTTCCTCAATTTCGACCCGTCCAAAGAATCGGTGGTGATGCTCTAGGAACCCAGTGGTGCGCATGACATAGAAAGCGCCGGTTTCGTTGAAGTGTTTTTGGCGGTCTTGACGGCGTGGGCGGTAATCCATACTGTGCCCTACGGCGACGGCGTGGTGTGCTTCATCCAAGGTCCACAAAAAACTGTGGTCTTCAACGGCCGAGAACACGACATCTGCGGCATTGTCCGCAACGCGAGTGATTGCGTTGTCCATGTTCTGCGGGTTGATAAACGGGGACGTGCACTGGATGAAAACGGTGATGTCGAAACGTGTTCCACGAAGCTTTTCCAGCTGTTCCAGTGTGTAAATAAGTGCTGATTCGCTGGTGGCAGTGTCACCGGAAATCGATTCCGGTCGCCTGACGACAGTGGCGCCATGTCGTTCGGCTTCCGCTGCGATTCCATCGTGATCGGTGGAAACGACAACCACATCGATCCCGCGGGTTGCCTGAGCGGACTCAATTGCACGCGCGAGCAGAGACCTGCCGGCAATCTTCTGCAGGTTCTTCAGCGGTACGCCTTTTGAACCTCCGCGGGCAGGGATAATCGCTACGGTACTGGAAGTTCTCTGTTGAGTAATCACAGGCCTCCATTATGCGCCCGATTTTCTCCGCCGTACAAGATGAAACACATGCACCAGTGATGTGACTAGCGTTTTTGCTCACACGTCATTAAATCCACGACGGGTTGAACATGTGCTGACGCCAGCTGTCATACGGCACAGTAGTACCCGTGTACAGCGGCCAAAAGTAAGCGAAAAGGAGCACTGCAACTGCTAGGAACATGCCCACAACGATGCGCCTGACGCGCAGGGATCCGGTGGGGCGACCTCGGCCCCACACAAGACCCACGCAATCCGTCACTGCAAGAGCCACAAACGGCACAATAACGATTGTGTAGAAGGTAAAAATGGTGCGGTCCT
>CABTZC010000280.1 GCA_902489185.1 uncultured Brevibacterium sp.
CCCAGGGCTGCGCGGGCCACGAACTCGTTGTATCCGTCTGCCGCCGCCGGGTCGTAAAGCTCCTCGAACGAGTAGCGCGTCCGCTCGGGCGTGTAGATGGCCGACGAACGGTTCGAGGCCACCTTCGAATAGTTTGCCAGCGGCTTGGGCGAAAAGCAGACCTTGTAGCGCCGGGCGATCTTGATCCACATGTAGAGATCCTCGCCGATCTTCATTCCCTCGGGGAATCCGCCCACTGATTCGAATACCGCGCGCGGGACGGCGCTGGCCGACGGGATCGAGATATAACGGTGCGCCGAGTCGCGGAAGAAGTCGGCGACCACGCCGCGCTCCGTGGGGGTGGGGGCGGGGAACCGTCCGTCATGGCTGACGATGTTGAAGGCTGTCGAATAAATCCCGCAGCCCGGGAATTCGGCCGCCATCGAAGCGCAAAGGGGGGCACGAAGGATGCGGCGAGGGGGATCCGGTTCTTCGGCTACACGAAGACCTACCGCCGCACGCTGCGCAAGGTACGCATCCTCAACGCCCTGCCCCGCAGCTGGCGGGGGCCGCTGATCGGGCTTTACAACAGCCTGGCATGGCGCATCGCCCGGAAAGGACTCTGAGCCCCGAAAATTCCGACAGCATGAAATACCTTTCGAACCCCTCCGTCGTAAAGGGTCTTTTTACGGCACTCCTCCTGCTGGCGTCATCCGTCGCCCGGCCCCAATCCGCAAATCCGGACACCCCTTCCTACACGATGCGTTCAGGCGGTACCGAACGCTCGTACAAACTCCCCCTGCCCCAGGGGCTGCCCCAAGGCGCCCCGCTAGTGGTCGTCCTGCACGGTTACGGCGCGAACAACGCCCCGGGCCGCTTCGGGATGAATGCCGCGGCCGACCGCCACGGCTTTGCCGTCTGCTACCCGCAGGGCGCGAAGGACGGCCGGGGCAAGACGTGCTGGAACGTGGGCTACCCGTTCCAGGCCGACATGGCCATCGACGACGTGGAGTTTATCACGCAACTGGTACGGCATTTACAGAAAAAGCACGGGCTGAGCCGCCGCAACGTCTTTTGCACGGACGCACCCGCCTCGACATCAGGGCCAGCGCGTCGACCCCACAGGACTACCCGTCCTCGCCTCTACAAGGCCAGCCGGACCAGCAAGACCCCACTACACACGAGTAAGCACGTGACCGTGCGGCGCAGACAGACGCAACCACTGTGGTGCCGCAAAAACTTTCACAGGACGTGAAACACGCAAAAACCCGCACGCATCCATGGCGAATGCCAATCCGGTTGGCACTGGAGACTTCACTGCGTCACTGATACCTTCGATTGGACGCTTCCAGACAGCCCTACGCAACGCACTCACCGCGTGAGCGCCGGCACCTTCGGGAACACCCTCGGCAATCTCCCGTACACCAGCATCCGCCACATCGCGCAACGACTCAGCGTCCACCTCGGCAACAGGAGCCCATCCTGCGCGCGGAGGCGCGATACCCGTCCACGACTTCTGCACCCTCTGTGGAGGCACGCGCAGTTCCAAAGAATCCGTCTTAGACGAACGCACTAACCGGTCAACAACAGCACTTGCGGGCACGACCTCGTCGATGTTGCCTTCAGCACATGACACAATCGGAATCATGCGCATTGCTAGCGCAAGTGGCATGTCATCGCCCAGTCCCACCGGGAACAACGGAGCAGTTGCAATGACCGCCACCGTACCGTGAACCGTAATCCTCACCGCAGCGTCCTCATCGACACGCAATACTCGGGACAG
The DNA here is from genome assembly GCA_902489185.1 of uncultured Brevibacterium sp. Lineage (GTDB taxonomy): Bacteria > Actinomycetota > Actinomycetes > Actinomycetales > Brevibacteriaceae > Brevibacterium. The sequence continues at coordinate 1,763 of CABTZC010000280.1, forward strand.
GTATTGGTTGAGGTCGGCAAGAACCTCGGAACTTGGTAATTCGATTCCCATTTATTTCCGCCTTCGCATAGGTGGTCCAGGGTTCACAACCGCACGCAGTGCCTCAGCATGTTCGTCCTGTAAGCGTTGAGCACGCCCACTTTTTCGGTCGACAAACACAACATCTGTTTCCGCAACGGTATACGCTTTAGACCCATCCGGTTCAGCAATGACATAACCAACGGTCATCACGACTGGAGCTACCTTGCTGATCACAGTATCGATCGCAACGGGTCCTTCGCGATACGGAATTGGTGCCCGGTACTCAATTGCATGCGACGCCACCAAAATGTCGTGAGTGTGCGCGACTTCAGAAAACACTGGGGGAATCTCCACACCCACACACGACGGCACAGCCCCATGAGGACCCGCAACAACCTGAGCATCTCTGTCAGCGGTTGGGGATCCAAACGCGCGAACACGCGCCTCTTCCAACAAGCGCATCTGTGTCACGTTGTTGATGTGACCGTACGCATCCATATCACCCCAACGAAGCTCAAGAAGCACGCGAGTGAATGCGCCCGTCAGCAGTGGGTTTACCAATTGGAATGCCATAGCACCATCTTGCCACTTGTGTTATGAGAACCACAGCACAAACCTTGTTGGACTGTGCACATCCCGTGTTCGATTCCGCACAATTGCCAAAAGTGGTCGAGGTGTCCACTTCCAGTGCGCACAGCTGTGACACTAG
>CABTZC010000281.1 GCA_902489185.1 uncultured Brevibacterium sp.
CCATGACTTGGAGTCCCGAAACTCTCAACGCCACGCTTGCGCAGTTACGCGCCCGTCGTGGTGATAGCACCTCGATTGAAGTCAAACGCGGCACAGGCGGAGTACCCAATATGGCTGAGACTCTGTGCGCCTTTGCAAATATGCCAAACGGTGGAACTGTAATACTCGGGGTGGACGAAGGCGATGCAGAGTTCACAGTTGTTGGTGTACAGGACATCGCGCAGTTAGAAGCTGGCCTGGTGAGTTCCGCAAGACACCGTGTCCGACCTGAACCGCATATCGAGTTCCAAACCGTTGAGATCGATAAGAAACATGTCCTCATCGCAGCAGTATCGCCTCTGCCTTTAGCTGACAAACCCGCAAGAGTCGGCGACAGAGCGTACCTTCGACAAGCCGATGGCGATTATCCGATGCACGCGCACGAAGAAAGGATGATCGAAGTTGCGCGGCTGCACAGTGACGAGCAGGTCAACTACGACCTCGAACCAGCGAAGGGCCGCGACCGTGACGATCTGAACAGTGACCTCACGGACTTGTACGTGAATCAGGTCCGCTCCCGAGACCGACGGTTAGCTGACGAATCCGACGGGCAGATTCTGCGGCGCACTAACGTACTGACTGCGTCTGGCGAGCCCACTCTTGCAGGGCTGTACGCGCTCGGCGAGTACCCTCAGGGGCAATATCCGGCCCTGACAGTAACCGCGGCAGTACAGCTGGCGGGTGGTGAAGGACAGGCTCGAAACCGCAACCTCCAAGACTTCACCGGACCACTCCCAGTCCTGCTGGATGAGCTTCTTCAATGGGTTGAATCTAACCTGAACACCGATCACGTTTACCGTGGAGACGGGCATATGGAAACTGTTTCCGAGTTGCCCCTGAACGCAGTACGGGAATTACTCGCAAATGCCTTGGTCCACCGTGACCTTGGGCCGAACACGTTGGGCACTGGAAAACAGGTTCAAGTAAGGCTGACTGACAGAAGCCTGTTCATCCAAAGCCCCGGCGGCCTTAGGGGCGTTTCTTTGTCTCAGCTGGAAAGTGTCGAACACGCTCAAGCGGCTGTCAACCAGCGCTTGTACCACATTGCAAAACGCCTAACCACGCAAAACGGCGCATCGATAATCGAAGGAGAAGGCGGCGGCATTCGCGAGGTCTTTCGAACTACCAAACAACGTGGACTGAGAGACCCCCAGCTCATTGATACCGGCGTCCAGTTCAAAGCTCTCCTGTGGCGGCCAACCAACAACCCGTGTTCTCCGGAAGAAGAAACCAAAAGAGACCCAAACGACATTTCTCACGTTCTGGCAGCGCCCCCGCTGAGCTCATCACCGACCAAAAATGAAGCTGACGTTCTCGGCGCTCTAGCGACTCGTGGTCCTCTTGACATTCATGAGCTGTCTGCAGCCACGAAACTGACAATAGGGCAGGTTCGCTACGCGCTGCGCAGGCCACTTCAGGAGGGCATCGTCACCATGGAAGGGCGCCAGGGCGTCAAGTCCACCCGCTACAGCCTCAACTAAGCCCAAAAGACTGCAGACTGTAAGTCACACTTTAAATCTTTGCAGTGTGACTTGCAGTCTAATTGCAGTCGAACTTCCAGAATAGAAAGCGGCGAAATCAGTCCCCGCAGAGTGTCATCTGGGCCGCGCGGTCGAACCCACCAGATGGGTGTTGACGATGCCGACGGCTTCCATGAGTGCAAACATGGTCGTGGGTCCAACGAACACAAACCCTCTCTTGCGCAACGCTGTGGCAAGAGCCTTCGATTCTGGCGAGGTGGTGGGCACCTCGTCTGCGGTTCTCGGAGTGGGGTGCTCCTCGGGTTGGTGAGACCAGATGAGGTCAGCCAGTCCCCCATCAGCACGCAATTCCAGCGTCGCCTGCGCATTGGTGATCGTGGCGTCGATTTTGCGCCGATTGCGCACAATCCCGGCGTCCGCCATCAGGCGCTCCCGATCTGCGTCCGTGTAGGCCGCAACGAGCTCGGGATCGAAGCCGTCGAAAGCGGCGCGGAAGTTCTCGCGTTTGCGCAGAATCGTCAGCCACGAAAGACCCGACTGGAAAGCCTCTAGACTGAGCCGTTCAAACAGGCCCTGTTCATCGCGGACGGGCCGACCCCATTCGGTGTCGTAGTAATCACGCAGCAGAGGATCCGAGGCAGCCCAGGACGGCCGGATGATCCCATCGTCGCCTGTGACGAGCGATTCATTCATGTGCCTGTCTTCCTCAAGGACGCGAGCCGAACTGCATTTCAGAATTGGCTGCCGGCGACTAGTCGAAAACCAGGGAGCGCTCTTCGGACACAACCAGCACCTCAGTACCCTTGAGAGCTTCACCGAGGACGTCATTGACCGCCCACTCGAGCGAGTCAAGGGCGTCTTCTCCACCGCTGATGGCTTCGGCCTCGCAGTCATTCACCCGAATGAGCGCGGCCCCGCCGATGGGCACGACGCCATCGTCGTCCGAGCCGTGCTCTTCAAC
>CABTZC010000282.1 GCA_902489185.1 uncultured Brevibacterium sp.
AACCGCCCCGCCACAGGCGGGTCCGGATTTTGTCGTCATTGCCAACCGTCTGCCAGTGGACCGGGACACCTCGGTCGACCCACCCGCGTGGCGCACATCGCCCGGCGGGCTTGTCACAGCTCTTGACCCCGTCATGTCACGCACCGACGGCGCGTGGGTAGGTTGGGCAGGCCAGCCCGATGAAGAACTCGAACCATTTGACAAAGATGGCATTCACATTGTGCCTGTGCCCCTCACAGCTTCCGAGGTCCGCCGCTATTACGAAGGGTTTTCCAACGCCACATTGTGGCCCCTGTTCCATGACGTCATCGTGCCTCCCGAATACCACCGCACGTGGTGGGATGCGTACCGAGAAGTCAACGAACGCTTCGCTGACAGGGCAGCTCACGTTGCAGCTGAGGGAGCCACCGTGTGGGTCAACGACTACCAACTTCTCTTGGTCCCGCTGCTCTTGAGAGCTAAACGCCCAGATCTCACAATCGGTTTCTTCAACCACATTCCGTTTCCCGCGTGGGAACTTTTTTCCCAACTACCGTGGCGAAAAGAAATTTTGACCGGTGTCCAAGGCGCTGACCTGATTGGATTCCAACGTCCCTCCGATGCCGCGAACTTCCGCTCCGCCGTCCGCATTCTCTGCGACACTTCTACCCGCGGGGAACGACTCACCGTGCCAGCCCAAGACGACCTCGGCGTTCCAGGGCACACGTCCGTTGCCCGACATTTCCCCATTTCAGTAGACACAGAATCCCTACAAGAACTAGCCGCCGACCCCACAATCATTGAGCACGCAGCCCAAATCAGACGCGATCTGGGAAATCCGGAAATCGTGATGTTGGGCGTGGACCGGCTCGATTACACAAAGGGAATCAGGCACCGCATCAAAGCATTCGAAGAACTCCTCCGCGACAAACGCCTCAACCCCGAATCTGTAACTTTAGTTCAGGTGGCCACTCCGAGTCGTGAACGTGTTGAACAGTACAAACAAATCCGACACGACGTTGAACTCGCTGTAGGACGAATCAATGGCGAGTTTTCAGATTTAAACAACCAGGTGGTGCACTACCTGCATCACTCATACCCCCGCGACCACATGGTAGCCCTGTTTCTGGCTGCCGACGTGTGTCTGGTGACAGCTCTACGCGACGGCATGAACCTCGTTGCAAAAGAGTATGTCGCGTGCAGACTCGACGACACGGGCGCGCTTGTCTTGAGCGAATTCACCGGTGCTGCCGATCAACTCACACAAGCACTCAAGGTCAACCCACACGACATTGACAACATGAAAAACACCATCATGCGTGCGTGCGAACTTCCGCCTAAAGAACAGCGCCACCGCATGCGCCTCATGCGCAAACGCTTAGAAAAGGACACCGTACATGTGTGGTCACGTAACTTCCTCGACGCGCTCGAGGATGCGACATCCCACCACGCCCACGGGCTGCCCCAGGACCTGAAAGCTGCCATTGAACGGCTGGCCCATTCTTCTCAACTCACTGTTGCCTTGGATTTTGACGGAGTTCTCGCTCCACTTGTCGACGACCCTTACACGTCGGCTCCCCTGCCGGGTTCAGCCGCAGAGGTGCGGGCCCTGTCTGCCTTGAAGGACACCCGGGTAGCACTCGTGTCGGGAAGAAATGTGGAAAACCTGTTTAACGTGTATGAGCCCCCAGCTGGAACCCTCATATACGGCTCACACGGTTCCGAAACTGCCCACGTTCTGTCCGGAAAACGTGGATTACAAGCCGCCCAGGTGAACCTTACGGACGCTGAAGAGGCGACGCTCACTGACGTGGAGAACTACGCGAAGGAGTTTGAGGAGAAGTTCGCTGATTCGGGGGCCTGGATTGAACGCAAACCGTTAGGGCGCACATTCCACTGGCGCACCGTGCAACAGGAATTCCGTGACGAAGTCCTCGCTCACATCCAGAAGGCTCAAAACCGTTTCAGCCACGTGCGACAAGTCAGTGGCCACGACATTCTAGAACTCACTGTCCGACACGTCACCAAGGGGGACGCCGTCAACGAATTAACCACCTCGGCCCCGGAAATCCTGTACGTCGGAGACGACGTCACAGACGAAGACGCGTTCACCGCACTTGCCCAGAACCCCAACGCGGTCACAGTCAAAGTGGGCGAAGGGGAAACCCGGGCAGCATACCGCGTGAGTTCCCCAGCCGATGTCACCGACCTACTCTTCCACCTGCGAGTCGCGCGCAAAAAGCACCAGACGCAGTAGGCTCACCGTCTACGAATAGGCTTGTCTGAACTCCGCAAAACGAGTTCAGGGGACATGGAATACGCCGGCATATAACCAGGGCGGGTGAGCATAGTTTCGAGCGTGCCCACTGCAGTTTCAGCCACAGCCTGCCAGTCGTAAGTCACTTGGGAAATCGGTGGGTTGAGCACGTCTGCATCTCGAATGTCACCCACTGTCAGAAGCGACACATGTTCAGGCACACTCAAACGTTCA
>CABTZC010000283.1 GCA_902489185.1 uncultured Brevibacterium sp.
ACGCCCCCCCACCGGCACACGGCCTCCACGTCCCTTGGGACACCGGCCTTGACTTGTCACAACCAACCACCTGGGTATTCGGCAACGAAGCTTGGGGGCTACCAGAAAAAGACCGCAAACAAGCAGACTCGGCCGTCGCAATCCCGCTCTATGGACAGGCCGAAAGCCTCAACCTCGCCACCGCGGCCGCAGTCTGCCTGTACGAATCGGCCCGCAACCACAACTACACGTAAAGCTGGGCGTTAAGATGGCGTTAGCCCTGCCCCGTGCCACAAGCACCAGACAACAGAAAGAAGGCCCATGTCAGAGCATGCCTGTGACCCATTGGACGAAGCGTCCGTAACCGCTGCGGTTGAGACGGCGCTTCACGCATTTGAAGCGGCTCACACGCTTGACGAACTCAAAGACGCAAAAATTGCGCACATGGGCGACAAGTCCCCGCTGGCCCTTGCCAACCGGGAAATCGGCAAACTCGACAAGTCCCAAAAAGCGCAGGCAGGGAAGCTGGTTGGCCAGTCCCGAGGTCGTGTCAACAAAGCGTTCGCCGCCCGCCTGGCCACCCTCGAGGCGGAGCGCGACGCCCAGGTGCTCGTCGAAGAAGCCATCGACGTCACCCTCCCCAGCAACCGCGCCCAGACCGGTGCCCGTCACCCGCTGACACTTCTGCAAGAACAGATCGCAGACCACTTCGTAGGTCACGGCTGGGAAGTCGCCCAGGGTCCAGAAATTGAACACGAATGGTTCAACTTCGACTCCCTGAACTTCGGCCCAGACCACCCAGCCCGCCAAATGCAAGACACGTTCTTCGCCGACCCTAAAGAATCCGGTCTGGTCCTGCGCACGCACACCTCACCCGTGCAGTCGCGCTCGCTTCTGGAACGCGGCGTGCCACTTTACGTTGTGTGCCCCGGCAAGACCTTCCGCACCGACGAACTCGACGCCACCCACACCCCGGTTTTCCACCAGGTCGAAGGCATCGCAATCGACAAAGGCCTCACCATGGCTAACCTCAAGGGCACACTCGACGAGTTCGCCCGCGCCATGTTCGGCCCCGAATCACACACGCGCCTGCGCCCCTCGTACTTCCCGTTCACGGAGCCCAGCGCCGAAATGGACTTCTGGTTCCCCAACAAGGTCGGCGGCCCCGGCTGGATCGAATGGGGTGGCTGCGGAATGGTCCACCCCAACGTTCTCCGCGCCGCCGGAATCGACCCCGACGTCTACCAGGGCTTCGCCTTCGGTATGGGTATCGAACGCACCCTCATGCTCAAAGAGGGAATCAACGACATGCACGACATGGTGGAAGGCGACCTCCGCTTTTCCCGCACGTTTGGAGTAATGGACTAATGCGCGTATCACTGGAATGGCTATCTGACTACGTTGACCTTTCCGCGTCACCGGACGCTCATGAGCTGGCCGCGCAGTTCGCGTCAATCGGTCTGGAAGAAGAAGACTTTTTTGGTCCCGAGGTGACCGGCCCGCTGGTCGTTGCCCGCGTCCTTTCGTTGGAAAAGGAAAAGCACTCCAACGGTAAAACCATCAACTGGTGCAGCGTTGACGTAGGCGAGGACGAACCCCGCGGAATCGTGTGCGGTGCCCACAACTTTGTCGAAGGTGACCTGGTCGTTGCGTGCCTGCCCGGCGCAGTGCTGCCCGGCAACTTCGAAATCGCTGCCCGTAAAACTTACGGCCACGTCTCTGACGGTATGATCTGCTCGCTGAAAGAGCTGGGCCTGGGTGAAGACCAGGGCGGTATCATCGTGCTCAAAGACTTGGGTCTCACGGGTGAACCCGGTGACGACGCCATCAAGCTCCTGGGCCTCGACCACACCACACTCGACGTCAACGTCACCCCCGACCGCGGCTACCAACTGTCCATGCGGGGCATCGCACGCGAATACGCGCTACTGAAGAACCAAACCTTCAACGACCCCGCCAACATCGACGTCCCGGAACCGTCCCTTGACGGCTACCGCGTGGACCTCGAAGACTCCGCACCCATCCACGGCCAGCACGGCTGCTCACGCTTCACCGCCATGCGTGTGGACGGAATCGATGCGCATGGTTCGAGCCCGTACTGGATGCAAAAGCGCCTCCTGGAAGCCGGCATGCGACCACTGTCCCTGGTCGTTGACATCACCAACTACGTCATGCTGGAACTGGGCCAGCCTCTCCACGCGTACGACGCAGACAAGCTCGGCTCCAAGATCACGGTGCGCCGTGCCCGCGCCGGGGAAAAACTCACCACACTGGACGACGTTGAGCGCAAACTCCACCCCGAAGACCTGCTCATCACCGACAACTACGCCGGAACCCCCGCCGGGGACCCTGAACAGGACTTTAACGAAGCCCACTACGGGCAGCGCGTCATCGGGCTGGCCGGCGTCATGGGCGGGCAAGACACCGAGGTTAGCGAAACAACCACCTCGGTCATCATTGAAGCCGCCCACTTCGACAAGGTGAC
>CABTZC010000284.1 GCA_902489185.1 uncultured Brevibacterium sp.
GCACGATCGCGTGTGACGAGTTCGATCAACTCATGGAGCACCTGCCACGCGTTCACCCGTCGCGGTACCGTTTGCTCTTAGACGATATCGATGCTGTCGCGTGGCAGGACGTTCACACGATTGAAAACGAATCCGTGGCCCTCCGCTTTGTTGCTCTTGTCGACCGCATGTACGACCGCGGTGTGGCGATCCACAATTCGGGAGTGCGCCTCGACAAAATTTTTACCGAAGACATGTTGGGCGGGGGTTACCGCAAGAAATACATGCGTTGCTTGTCGCGTTTGACGGCTTTAGCCACGGGTGAGGAACGATGAAGCTCAACGACGGGCCCATTGTCGAACCAGCTCACAGTGTCGAACCAGCACTGTCTCCTAAGCTCGCTGACGAAGTCGATCAAGCGTCACCGGCTGAACTTGTGCAGATGTTGCGGTGGAAACGAGGTGCTTCGTTCGACGCTATTGACCCCACGGCTAAACCGGGTTTTAGTGGAAACAAGGACCAAGGAAAAGTAGCGAGAACCGCAGACAGTGCGGTCCTGAGCGATCTGCAGGAACGGTTGTACGCAAATGCGAAAACCGGGGTTGACCGCAGTATGCTCGTTGTTATTCAAGGACGTGACACCGCTGGCAAAGGTGGAATTGTGAACCACGTTGCGGGAGTCTTAAGTCCGCACGGAGTATCAATCGCGTCTTTTGGTGTTCCAACGGAAGAAGAAAAACAACACCACTTCCTGTGGCGGATCAAGAAGAAGCTTCCGACGCATGGCCAAATTGGAGTTTTCGATCGCTCCCACTATGAAGACATCCTGGCCGTGCGCATACATAACCTGGCGCCTGAATCAGTGTGGCAGGGCCGCTACGAAGAGATCCGTCAGTTTGAACAGGACTTAGTGAAATCGGGAACCGCCGTTATCAAGATCATGCTGACGGTATCCCAGGAAGAACAGTACGAGCGTCTTGCGAAACGTTTGAGCCGCGAAGACAAGCTCTGGAAGTACTCTCCCGGAGACGTCGATGACCGCTTGCGTTGGTATGAGTACTCGCGCGCGTTCGCCGATGTCATGGACGAAACTGACTCCAACGACACACCGTGGTACGTGGTGCCCGCCGACCGCAAATGGTACGCACGCTGGGCAGTGACACGGATTATGATTCACCACCTGCTGGGCATGAATGTGGCGTGGCCACCGCCGGAGTTTGATGTAGAAGCCGAACGTGCACGCTTAGAAGAAGCTCGCGAAATCAAACCCGCTGAACCACAGGACGCATAGCACTGCAAACGTCACGCACAGAAACGTGACGAGCCCGATTGCGGCTCCCACCGACCAGTGAGAGCGTTTGATAAACAACGTCCATGCGTGGAGTTTCGCGCGCGCCCACATAAGCAACCGGTGGGCCCAGTGAAACTCTGACGCGATGATTGCTACGCCGAACAGGACGATCAGCCACCCTGGCCCCGGTAGCGGCACCAGCACGAGCCCTACAACAATGACGATTCCGCCAATGATGCCCACGGTCCACTTGTAGAACGCTTCCGTAGTGGGGTGGGCTGCAATCGATTGCCGCCAGCGCAAGTAGCTTAAATGGCTTGCTCGAATCCAGCGAGGTCGGTGAGCGCGCGGCCGAGTCTCATACGGTGACTCGTGTTTCTCCTCGCGACTTCCGGGCATGAAATAAGCGTACCGTTCGTGTTGAGAGGCGGGTCCTAGCGCCCCATGAGACCGTGTGTGACACGCGTCATAGTGATTCGATTTGGCATATGCGAAAAGACGTTATAGAGTTTCTATTCGTTGCCAGGGAAACCTGACACGCGGATGTGGCTCAGTTGGTAGAGCATCACCTTGCCAAGGTGAGGGTCGCGGGTTCGAGTCCCGTCATCCGCTCTGGCGCCGGTCAGTTTGATCTGGACTCGGCGATCGCCTCCGCGGTGGCGTGGCCGAGAGGCGAGGCAGCGGCCTGCAAAGCCGTATACACGGGTTCGAATCCCGTCGCCACCTCGACCGGCGCGATTGGCGCAGCGGTAGCGCGCTTCCTTCACACGGAAGAGGTCACTGGTTCGATCCCAGTATCGCGCACGCGTGTTCAACACAAGTGCACTACAACTAAATACGCATGTTTACATGCGCGATTGGCGCAGCGGTAGCGCGCTTCCCTGACACGGAAGAGGTCACTGGTTCGATCCCAGTATCGCGCACACGTCACCCCGGCTTAGGCCGGGGTTTTTCGTTCACACGCTGTTTTGCAACAGAATCGCAACAGGTTAGCAACATCTGCGGCCACCAATGTTTGAGCGAAGTCATTAGGCTAGGAATGTATTTTCAACGAAGGAGATCAGATGTCTAACCCATACGGTGGCTCAAGCTACCCAGGTGGAGGTAACAACACCCCACCGTCAGCTCCTGGTTCACAGCCCCCCTCATCCAGTTCCCCTCAAGCTCCTCAGTATGGGGGAGGC
>CABTZC010000285.1 GCA_902489185.1 uncultured Brevibacterium sp.
CCAACGTCCAGGGTGCTCTTCGACTTAAAGCTGTCGACAGTACTCATGGTCTCCTCTTTTGGTTGCGAAGATACCGGCAACTGCGGGTCTGTCCCAACGCGCACCCGGGACCGTCACACGATCCATTTAGGGCACACATCTGTTACCTAAAGTATCTTGACATCAAGATAAATTCTATCGCATATCCCAGTAGTTCTCTACCGTCACACCCGGTCGAACGACCCAATAAATTCCACGTGTGCAGTGAGCGGAAACAGATCGAACGCTTGAATGTCACGGCACTCGAAACCGGAGTTTTGCAACCGTTGCGCGTCGCGAGAAAAAGTGGCCCCGTCACACGACACGTACACCACGCGCGTACACGTCGAAGACGCAATGAATCGGATGACGGTAGGGTCAAGGCCTGCCCGAGGTGGGTCCACCACGACCGTGTCAGCGTCAGTGAGTGCGGCAAGCTTTTCGACTCGGCTCACATCAAAGGTAGCGTCCACTCCGGCTCGTTGCGCGTTAGCACGCGCACTCTCAATTGCCAGCGAAGACCCTTCGACACCCCACACGCGGGCCCCGGTTTCGCGAGCGACCATGATGGCAAGCAGTCCTGCGCCACAAAACAGATCGGCCACGTCGCCGCGTACCCGCTCTACAACACCTCGGCTCAAAATGTCAGCCGCGTCCGGGTGGACTTGCCAGAACCCTTCGGCGTCGAGGTCAAAGGTCACTCCACGCACGGTGTGGCTCACGCGCCCCGAACCCGCAAGGAGTGTGGTTCGCGAAGTAGACCGGTTTCTCCTGCCGGCGACGCGACTCATGAGCGACCACTCAGGGGGAACGACCTCGGCGAGCCTGCGCGCAACTTCTTTAGGCCCCACCACAGTGACCGCTCCCCCGGTGTCACCCACGGCAACCTCAACACGCTTTGCGCCCGTGAGATCCACGTGGTGCAGGTTCAGGTCGTTGATCGCAGGAACTGCGAGCGGCACGTGGGTCACCGGAACAATGTCATGACTGCCCGCCCGGTACATGCCAATATTCCCGCCCGTCACAGCGAGTTGGACACGGGTACGCCACTCTTCCCCGTCGTTCACCGGAGGTGTCACACGAAACTCGCGCTCAAGCTGGTCCATGAGGACGCGGTCGAACTTCCCGATACGGGCGAACTGATCCAGCGCGGCTACCCGTTTGAGTTCGCGTGAATGATCCAACGTGACGTGGGCGTACTCGACACCACCCACGTCTGGACACCCCCACGCGATCCGCCTGTCGGGCACACGATGCGGGGACGGTTCGCAGACTTCGACTACCCGGCCGCGCGAAAACGACTTTTTGGTCTCGGTGATTTCGACACGGACGCGCTCGCCCGGAATCGCACCGGATATGAAAATGACGCCGTCCTCGGTGCGTGCCACAGACTGCCCGCCGGCCGCCGGCGCATCAACTGTGAGTTCGATGTGGTTCATTCGTACATCCTCATGACACTTTCATCCACGTGCCCACCACGGCCCATGAGAAGTTCACGGTTGCGGTTGAAGGACTTGAGTCTCCACGGCACGGTAACCACCTGCACGTTGGGCAAGAACAACAGGCGTTTGCGGAGCCCCAAGAGCGCCTGGTTGTGCAAGAGTTGTTCCCACCAACGTCCCACAATGTATTGCGGAACGTACACCGTGATGAGGTCGTCCGGTGACTTTGCGTGCATGTGGGCGATGTAGTTCATCACGGGGCGGATAAGTTCGCGGTACGGAGAATCCAGAAGAGTCAATCGGATGGGGAGCTTGAGTTCGTCCCACCGTTTTTGCACAAGCGCCGCTTGATCTTCATCCACTGCGATCGCTACAGCGCTGAGAAAGTTTGGGCGGGTTGCACGTGCGAACGCGACCGCTCGCATAGTGGGTTTGTTGATTTCGGAAACAACGACCACGGCCCGGGTCCGAGGTGGTAGTGACTTGACACTGCCGTCTTTGGGGTTGACGCTGAGTTCGCGCGAGACCCGAGTGTAGTGTCGGTGGATGAGGCCCATCCCCACGTAGCCCACAAACATCAGAGCGACTGCAAGCCACGCACCTAAGAAGAACTTAGAGACAAGAACAACCGCCAGGATCGCAGTTGCGGTGATCGCGCCAATTGTGTTGACGACTCGGTTGAACATCATGCGCCTGCGAACTGGACCTGTCACAATTGCCCTAATCCGACTGTTCCAGTGCTTGACCATTCCCCACTGCCCCAGGGCCAAGGATGCGAAGACTCCCACCAGGTACATGTCGATGAGCCGTTCGGCATTGGCGCCGGTCAGGATCACCAGGATGATCGAACTGATCGACAGGACCACCACGCCGTTCGAAAATGTCATGCGGTCACCCAAGGACGCCAACTGTTTAGGCAAGAACGAGTCGCGCGCTAGCTTGGATGCCAGGCCGGGGAATCCTTCCATGGACGTGTTGGCCGCC
>CABTZC010000286.1 GCA_902489185.1 uncultured Brevibacterium sp.
AGCCCGCCAAGGTCGTCTCGTCCATGGGTGACCCCGAAGGCCGGCGCAACCTCGACGAGTTTGTCCGCGACCGCACCGAACGCCTCTTCCACGTGGGGCGCTTGGACTACGAAACAGAAGGGCTGCTCCTTCTGACAAACGACGGGGACATGGCCAACAGGCTCACCCACCCACGCTATGAAATCCCCAAAAAATACCTTGCCCAAGTGAAAGGTCCTGTTGCCAAAGACGTGGGCGCTCGCTTGCGTGAAGGAATTGAACTGGACGACGGCATCAGCCGGGTGGACTCGTTCAAGCTCATCGACTCCCAGCCCGGGGTGGCCCTGGTGGAAGTGATTCTGCACTCCGGGAAGAACCGGATTGTTCGACGCCTGCTCAGCGCCGTAGGAAACCCGGTCCTACGGCTGGTGCGCACCGAATTTGGTCCCATTGCCCTGGCGGAACAGCGCCAAGGCAAAATGCGCCAACTGCGTCCGGAAGAAGTTTCAGAACTCATGAAAGCTGTTGACCTGTGAACGTCCACATTGTTGGGACCGGGCTGTTAGGTACCTCGCTTGGCCTGGGCCTGTCCCGGAACGGTTATCGTGTCACGCTTGAAGATCTCTCACCCACGGCCGCTCAACTCGCCGCCGACATGGGAGCGGGCGAAGCGGGTCACCCAGACAATCCTGACGTGATCGTTATTGCGACACCCCCGGACGTGACCGCTCAGGTCATTGTCAACGCACTGCGCACATGGCCAAACGCCACCATCACCGATGTCGCGAGCGTCAAAACCGCCATCCTGGACGCGGTCAAACAGCACACCCGCGACCGGGAACTGGACCGTTACATCGGGTCACACCCCATGGCTGGCCGCGAAAAATCCGGCGCGATCGCGGCCCGAGCGGACTTGTTTATGGGGCGCCCGTGGGTCGTGTGCTCCGATGACGACACCCCACAGGAGCGCCTCGAACAGGTCGTCACGATTGCTCAGGCCGTAGGCGCCTCGGTCATGCACCTGGACCCGCTATTCCACGATTCCTCAGTGGCCCGAGTCTCACACGCCCCACAGGTTGTGGCCTCAATCATGGCCGCCCAGCTGATCGACATGCCGTCTGAAGGCGTTGCGCTCGCCGGCCAGGGACTGCGTGATACCACCCGGATTGCGGATTCTGACCCGGGGCTGTGGACTCAGATTCTGGCGGGTAATGCCGCCGAGGTGGCAACGGTTTTGCGTGATATCCGTGGTGATCTGGATAGAGTGATCGACGCGTTGGACGTGCGACCGGGCTCGCTGCGAACAATTGCCGGTTCACTTGCAGCTGGTAACGATGGCCGGGCGCGGATTCCCGGTAAGCACGGAATGGCACCGGCTACGTATGAAACCGTCACGGTATACGTGGACGATGCGCCGGGAACGCTGTCACGGCTGTTCGCCGACATTGGTGACCTGGGTGTGAACATTGAAGACATCCGGATTGACCACGCCACGGGCGTTAAACTGGGTAGCGTCGAACTTTCGGTCGTACCCGCTCACGTGCAGGTTCTCGTGCACGGCTTAAGTGAAAACGGGTGGCGTCTACCGGAGCAGGCTCTCGATTCCAAGGAGGAAAAGTGACCGTTATTGCTATCGACGGACCCAGCGGTGTTGGGAAGTCCAGCGTTTCGCGTGAGGTTGCGCGTCGTAACGGCTTTGGGTACTTGGACACGGGGGCGATGTACCGTGCAATGGCGTGGCTGTGCTTGCAGCGTGGAGTGAGTGACCCCGGTGATGTCGTTGAGCAGATTCGGGGAGTGGACTTTGAAATCTCGACCGACCCGGAACTCGCGTCCGTGGAGGTCGACGGGATCGACGTCACCACCGACATCCGGTCAGAAGACGTCTCCACGAATGTGCAGATTGTTTCAAGCGTGCCGGACGCTCGTGAGGAGCTCATTGGCATGCAACGTGACATTATTTCGCGCGTGAACGAAGACACAGGTGGGATCGTCGTTGAAGGGCGTGACATCACAACCGTCGTGGCTCCTGACGCCGATGTTCGGATTCTCATGACAGCCCGCGAAGACGTGAGGATTGCTCGCCGCGCAGGCGAAATCCACGGTGAGGCAACGGAAGAGTCCGTCGAAGCTACCCGCGCTCAGGTCGCTGACCGTGACCGCAAGGATTCGGCAACCACCAGCTTCCTCACGGCAGCCGAAGGCGTGCACACGTTGGATACCACCCACATTGACTTTGACGAATCGGTTGAGGCCGTCATGGGACTCATTGACCAGGCGGGCGGCGGTAGCAAGTGACCAAGGAACCTGAATTTTCGCCCGTTCCTGACGAGGATTTCCACGAACGTTTCTCCGCTATTGACGGTGATGAAGAACGGCTCCGGGAAGAAATTTTTTTCAAGCAGAAGGCGGCATACGAA
>CABTZC010000287.1 GCA_902489185.1 uncultured Brevibacterium sp.
GACCCGCTCCCCCACCACGCGACGCTCGATCACGCCTGCGTCGAGCAAGTTGCGCCCAATGCGCAGGGCACGCAGGTACATATCGAGGGTGTTGTCGTCGTGGCTGGAGTCGATGAAGTCCTTGACGGTGTCCACGCTGGCGTGCGGGCGGCTGAGCAGGTTGATCACCGTTGAGTGGGTGATCCGCATGCGGCTCTTGAGTTCTTCCGGTTTGCCTTCGACCAGGTGGTTGAACGTGGTTTCCGACCAGTTCACGAACCCTTCCGGAGCTTGCTTCTTGACTACTTTGCGGCGTTTCTTGGGATCGTCTCCGGCCTTGAGTAGCGCCTTCTTGTTCTCAATGACGTGTTCGGGTGCTTGGGCGACCACAAAACCTTCCGTGTCGAATCCAGCGCGCCCGGCTCGCCCGACAATCTGTTGGAATTCGCGGACCCGCAAGCGTCGCTGGCGGAAGCCGTCGAACTTGGTGAGCCCGGTGAGCACCACGGTGCGGATGGGCACGTTGATTCCCACTCCCAGCGTGTCGGTTCCGGAGATCACGGACAGCTTTCCGTTCGACGCCAAGTGTTCAACCAGCCTGCGGTATTTGGGGAGCATTCCCGCGTGGTGGACTCCCACTCCCGCCAAGAGCATCCGTTTGAGCGTGATGCCGAATCCTTTAGAGAACCCGAACCCGCGGATTTCTTCTGCGATTTCTTCGCGCTGTTCACGGGTTGCGAGGTTGGCGTTGACGACGCTGCTCGCCAGTTCCACCGCGGCGGCTTGCGCAAAGGACACCACATAGATGGGGGCTTTGTTGTCGCGTACCAGTTTGCTCAGGGTTTCGTGGAGAGGTTCTTCTGAGTAGGCGTAGCTGAGTGGTACCGGCCGGTGGGCGGACGTGATGAGAGAGCAGTCGCGTCCGGTGAGTTCGGTGAGGGATTTTTGAATCGCCGAGGTGTCTCCCAGAGTCGCTGACATGAGGACAAACTGCGCGGCAGGCAGGGTGAGGAGAGGTACTTGCCACGCCCACCCGCGTTGCGGGTCACCGTAGTAGTGGAATTCGTCCATGACGACCATGCCCACGTCTAAGGTGGCGCCTTCACGCAGGGCCTGGTTGGCGAGGATTTCGGCTGTTGCACAGATGATGGGAGCATCCGCGTTGACGGTGGAGTCGCCTGTCACCATTCCCACGTTGTCAGCCCCAAAGATATGGGTGAGGTCAAAGAACTTTTCGCTCACGAGCGCCTTGATGGGTGCGGTGTAGTACGTGCGTTGTCCGCGGCACAGGGCAAAGAACGCCGCGGCTAGCGCAACCATCGACTTCCCGGAGCCTGTGGGTGTCGCCATGATGGTGTTGTCGCCGGTGAGGATCGCCAGAATCGCTTCTTCTTGCGCCGGGTACAGCGTGATGCCAGTGTCTTTTGTGTACTCGACAAATGTCTCAAAAAGCGTGTCGGAATCTGCGAACTCTTCCGGGACACGATAAAGATGTGGCAAGGCGAACAACTTTCCATGGATTTCGTCGACACATCGACCCTAGCAGGGAGGCACACATGGCGACTTTTGCCGTTGTTTACGAATACGGACCCGATACTGAGACCCGCATGAACGCGCGTCCTGAACACCGCGCGTGGCAGAAGAGGTTGAACGAAGCGGGCGTTCTGCTCGCCTCTGGTCCACTGGAATCAGTGGACCAACCGGGTGGGCTCTTGATCTTCCGTGCGGATGATCAAGCAAATGTGGAGGATCTCTTAGCCCAGGACCCATACGCAGAGATCGGAGTGATTGCGTCCACGCAGGTGCGCCCCTGGAACCCCGTGTTCGGACCGTTCGCGGAGGCCTAACTGCCACCCACCTGGCGTCCGGACGTTTAGCTGTCGTCGTTTTCGTGATGCGTCATCGAACCGAACGTAATACGGTCCGGGGTACGACGTGCCTTGATCAAACTTGCGATCGTAGCGATGAGCATCGCGCAGACGATGAAGCCCAGTGATACCCACGTGTTGATTTCAGGAACACCGGGGAACCATGTTTCGTGCATCGCGTGCAGGATGAGCTTGACACCAATAAACGCCAAGATTGCCGCGATCCCATATTTGAGGTACTCGAGCCTGTCCAAAAGACCACCCAGCAAAAAGTACAGCTGACGCAGACCCATGAGAGCGAACAAGTTCGCGGTAAACACGATGAACGGGCTCTGGGTAATCCCGAAGATCGCTGGGATTGAGTCCAGCGCGAACATCACGTCGGTAGTTCCAACCGCGAGGAACACCAGCAACATGGGCGTCCAGTGCTTTACGCCGTCAAGGCTGGTACGGAGTTTGTTGCCGTCGTATTCGTCTGTGTAGTTGATCCGCTTCTTGAGGAATTTCACGAAACCGGTGTCTTCGTCGCTTTCTTCTTCATCACCAAA
>CABTZC010000288.1 GCA_902489185.1 uncultured Brevibacterium sp.
GGGAAGTGCGAGAAGAGCGCCAAGCGGCCCCAAGACCCAGTACCAGAACAGAAGCGAGAGGAAGGAAATAAAGGGAGTGACGCCCACCGATTCGCCTGTGAACTTTGGCTGGATAATCGACTGGATGACGAAGTTGAGCGTCAAGTACGCGACGACTACCCAAAAAGCGTCCCACCAGTTTCCTTCAAGCAGTGCCATGAGGGTGGGTGGAACCAGACCAATGATGAGTCCCACGTTGGGAATGTAGTTGGTGATAAACGCAAGAACACCCCAGACTAAAGCGAGTGGAACACCAATGATCCACAGGGCAATCATGTCGAAAACCGCCACGATCAAACCAAAAATCGTGGCCACGATCCAGTAGCGTCGCACGCCCTGCCCAAAGGAGCGCATGGCGTAGGTGAACTGCGGGGCTACGTTGCTGATCGCCTGTAAGCGGGCTGGGAACTGGAGCGAATCCATAATCACGAAAAACACGGTCATGATGACCGTGGTCAGCAGCGCAACAATGGCTGACACATTCGACAGCACTTTCAGTGCCGCATCGGTCAAAGACGAAAAGTCGAACGCGTTCAGTTGACTCTGAATGACCTCCGGGGTGAGTCCCCACGACGTGGTGAGGCCAATAATGTCCCCGTAGAGTTCCGCCAGCTTTCCCGAATAGCTGGGAAGCACAATGACCAGTTCGGCGATTGCCCACGCATTGAGCCCAAAGAACGCAACCAGCAGGGCCATGACTAGCACCACGGTGATCGATGCCGCAACAATCGCAGGCACGCGTTTCGAGATCAGATATGCCTGCAGCGGATGCACCACAACCACGAGGTTCAGCGCCAAGAACACCGGGGCCACGATCGTTTGCAGCCCTTGAACAAACTGAATTCCAAACGCCAAACCCGCGAGTCCCAAAACAATGATGAGGAATCGCGGAAGAATCGGCTGGCGAGTGGATTCAGTGTCCACTAGCGTTTTCTTTTCTCGCGAATACGCATGTTGATCTCAACGGGAGTTCCTGTGAAGTCGAACGTTTCACGCAGCCGCCGCGTAATGAACCGTCGGTACCCCGGGTCCAGGAATCCCGTTGTGAACAGAACAAATTTAGGCGGACGCGGGTGAGCCTGTGTGCCAAACAGAATGCGTGGCTGTTTTCCTCCGCGCAACGGGTGGGGGTTCGCGGCCACAAGTTCGCCCAGAAACGCGTTGAGGCGACCGGTAGGAATCCGCGTGTCCCACCCTTTCAGGGCTGCGTCGAGGGCGGGCACCAGTTTGTCTGCGTGGCGCCCCGTCTTTGCCGAAATGTTCACGCGCGGTGCCCACGCCACGTGCCCCAGTTGCATCTCGATCTCTTTTTCGAGCTCAAGACGCCGGTCCTCATCGAGGAGGTCCCATTTGTTAAACACCAAAACCAGGGCGCGGCCTGCTTCAATGACGCTGTTGATCACACGCAGATCCTGCTCCGAGATGGGCTGATCGGCTTCCAACAAAACCAATGCCACCTCGGCACGCTCCAACGCCGTCTGCGTACGCAATGCGGCGTAATAGTCAGCCCCAGAGGACTGCCGTGCCCGCTTACGAATACCGGCCGTGTCCACAAAGCGCCACTGCCGGTCCCCCAAGACCACGAGTTCGTCAACAGGGTCGCGAGTGGTTCCAGCTACGTTGTCCACCATGACCCGTTCGCTACCGACAAGGCGGTTGAGGAGCGAGGACTTCCCCACGTTTGGACGCCCAATGAGAGCCACCCGGCGCGGACCGCCTTCTTCGACCATCTGGTCGACCTCGGACACGGCAGGCAGAATTTCGACCGCGCGGTCCAGAAGGTCAGCGACGCCTCGGCCGTGCATAGCCGAAACCGGTGACGGTTCGCCCAGCCCTAGGTTCCACAGCTCAAACGCGGCCAATTCCGAGCGCTCATCGTCAACCTTGTTCGCCGCCACAATCACAGGCTTACCGGTTCGGCGAAGCATGCGAACGATGTGCTCATCGGTTGAAGTAATGCCTGTATGAACATCGAGCACGAACACAACGGCGTCGGCGAGTTCGACCGCGGTTTCAGCCTGCTCAGCGATCCGTGAGGCCATCCCCTTCGAATCGATGTCCCATCCCCCGGTGTCCACCAGGGTGATGTCACGGCCAGCCCAGTGAGCCGTATAGCTCACGCGGTCACGGGTCACACCTGGCACGTCTTCAACAACGGCTTCCCTACGGCCCAAAATACGGTTCACCAGCGTGGATTTACCCACGTTGGGGCGGCCCACAATCGCAAGGATCGGCGACGGCCCCGTGGGGCCACTCGCGTCGTGGTCGTCTGGGGAACGGTCCAGAAGTTCGCGGTCTTCATCTTCGAGTTCGTATGCCGCCTTCTGCTTGAAAAAA
>CABTZC010000289.1 GCA_902489185.1 uncultured Brevibacterium sp.
GCAGGCTTGTTCACCTTGCGTGGGTCAATTTCACCGTAACCAATTTGAACGGCACTGTAGCCGTCAACTTCTTCGTTACGAATCTGTGTTACTACGTTTGAGGAAGCCGAAATCACGGTCACAGGCACCAGGTTGTTGTTTTCATCCCAGACCTGGGTCATGCCGAGTTTGGTTCCCATCAAGCCCTTGACGTTAAGAGTTGTCGGAAGGGCTTTAGAACGGGTGTTAGCCATTTCTAGTCCCTCCCCTAGAGCTTGATCTCAATGTTGACGTCGTCAGCCAAATCGATGTGCATAAGCGAGTCGATAGCTTTTGGTGTTGGGTCAACAATGTCGATGAGACGCTTGTGAGTGCGCATCTCAAAGTGTTCGCGACTGTCCTTGTACTTGTGTGGCGACCGAATAACGCAGTACACGTTCTTTTCGGTCGGCAACGGCACGGGGCCCACAACCGTAGCGCCAGCGCGAGTCACCGTGTCGACAATTTTGCGTGCCGCATTGTCGATGACTGCGTGGTCGTACGACTTGAGCCGAATGCGGATCTTCTGTCCCGCCATGGCGTCGTTTCTCCATCTGTCGGTTTTCCTGGCCATCAACCACGGTCCTAACGGATCGCGCGGTCTGCGCCAGCTGAGCGTGACCGACCCCCGAGGTCGGGCGTGTCGTATTGTCCTTGCGGACAAAACTTCACACTTCCATTCATTCTGTTGCCGGTTGATTGAACCTAAAGATTCGTCCCGGAGTCTTGGACCGTTCGCGCGTCAGCGCAGTGCAGGGGTCATGGCCCAAAATTGCAACTTGTCTATCTTGTCATACGCGACCAATCGCATGCAAATTCAGATCCGCAAAGTTGCTTGATTAGGCAAATCCCTTCATACAAACGCAAACGCTCCGCAACCCGAAGGCTGCGGAGCGTCTGAGTGAAGAAATTACTTGGTGATCTTGGTTACTCGACCAGCACCAACGGTACGTCCACCTTCACGAATAGCGAAGCGGAGTCCTTCTTCCATAGCGATTGGCTGAATCAGTTCAACCGACATGTCGGTGTTGTCTCCAGGCATAACCATTTCGGTTCCTTCTGGAAGGGTGATAACACCGGTCACGTCCGTGGTACGGAAGTAGAACTGCGGACGGTAGTTCGAGTAGAACGGGTTGTGACGTCCACCTTCGTCCTTGGACAGGATGTAGACCTGTCCTTCGAAGTTGGTGTGCGGGGTGATTGAACCCGGCTTAACGATAACCTGTCCACGCTCAACTTCGTCACGCTTGGTACCGCGAAGAAGCAGACCCACGTTTTCACCTGCACGTGCGTCAGGAAGAGTCTTGCGGAACATTTCGATCGCCGTAACGGTGGTCTTGGACGACTGTGGCTTGATACCAACGATTTCGATTTCTTCGTTAGGCAGAAGCACACCGCGCTCAACACGACCGGTAACAACGGTTCCACGACCGGTAATCGTGAAGACGTCTTCAACGGGCATCAGGAATGGCTTGTCGATGTCACGCTCTGGTTCAGGAACGTTTTCGTCCACTGCATCCATGAGGTCTTCAACCGACTTGACCCACTGAGGGTCGCCTTCAAGAGCCTTAAGAGCGGAAACGCGCACAACTGGAGCGTCGTCACCGTCGAATTCCTGGCTGGAGAGAAGTTCACGAACTTCCATTTCAACCAGTTCGAGCAGTTCTTCATCGTCAACCATGTCGGACTTGTTCAGTGCGACAACGATGTAAGGCACGCCAACCTGGCGAGCCAAGAGAACGTGCTCACGAGTCTGCGGCATAGGACCGTCGGTCGCTGCAACCACAAGGATCGCACCGTCCATCTGTGCCGCACCGGTAATCATGTTCTTGATGTAGTCGGCGTGACCAGGAGCGTCAACGTGTGCGTAGTGACGCTTTTCGGTCTGGTATTCAACGTGTGAAACGTTGATGGTAATACCGCGCTCTTTTTCTTCTGGAGCGTTGTCAACCTGGTCGAATGCCCGTGCCTCGTTGAGGTCGGGGTACTTGTCAGCCAGAACCTTGGTAATTGCCGCGGTCAGAGTCGTCTTACCGTGGTCAACGTGACCAATGGTACCGATGTTGACGTGCGGCTTAGTCCTGTCGAAACTAGCCTTTGCCACTGGGTTCCTCCTCGTGGTTGGTGCGGCCCTTGTGGCCGCGCCTTTCCTTTAATTTGCTGTCTGGTCGGCGCTTTACCGACCAGACGAACGTCGGAGATTACTCTCCGCCGCGGGTCTTCTGGATGATCTCGTCGGCTACAGCCTTCGGGACCTCAGAGTAACTCTGGAACTGCATCGAGTAAACGGCGCGTCCCTGAGTCTTCGAGCGCAGATCGCCAATGTAACCGAACATTTCGGACA
>CABTZC010000290.1 GCA_902489185.1 uncultured Brevibacterium sp.
CCCTGAGTTGGACAGGAGGCGTCGCGTAGCGATCCGCAGCCTCGCGGGTGCCGAGGTCGTACATCGATGGCCCCCGCGAGGCACCTCGGTCGTGGGGCCGCCTGTATAGACCCCAACCCGAGACCACCTCACCGCTGTTTCTTCTGCACCTGTTGTTGAACGCCTTTCAAGCGCTCCTCTTCCCGGGCCTCATACTCAAGCAACCGAGCCTCATACCATGTCAGAGAAGTCGGAGCGAACACCCCAACCAACACTGCCACAGCCAGCACTATCGCCGGCACCGCAATCCGAGGATCCTGCCCCACGATCGCAAACCCAGAAATCAACTGCAAAACCTGCCACGCCACGCTTGCAGGACGAGCCCAACGGACACCTCGGGAAATCCCGAACATCACGCCCACCATCAACGCGCCGAACACCACAAACATGGCCCCCAACGCCACCAGTGACGTGGCCTCTTCCTTGGCGGAAACCGCCAGCACAATCGACCACACGCCCGCACCCACCAGGGCAAGCGCCTCCACGCACAGTGCCCCCATGGCAATCCACAGAGTTGTCGGCCGAGGTGGTACCGAGTTGGTCTGTGTCACAGCTCGATCCTGGCGAACCCTGGGATCACAAGTTCGTCAAGCAGACGCTCACGCACGTCCAAAGGCAAGAACGCCGCGTTCAGCGCGTTAACTGTGACCCATTCGAGGTCAGCTTGATCCCAGCCGGCACGATCAACAAGCAAACGCATCTCCTTGGACACAGACGTCCCTGACATCAACCGGTTATCCGGGTTGACCGTCACCGCAAAGCCCAAGTCCTTGAGCCCCGTAATGGGGTGGGTTTCAATCGAGTCCGCTGCACCCGTGTGGATGTTCGAGGTGGGGGAAAGTTCCAGCGGAATCTGCCGGTCCAAAACCCACGAGGACAAGTCCCCCAACGACCCCTGGCCGTCGATGATGTCCATGTCTTCCACGATGCGCACACCGTGACCGATCCGCTGCGCGTGGCACACTTGAACGGCTTCAAAAATTGACTCCACGCCCGCTCCCTCGCCAGCGTGAATGGTCAAAGGGAAACACGCGGCGTGCAGAGTTTCACATGCTGTCAGGTGCGCACTTGGCGGGTTGCCGGCTTCCGCTCCGGCCAGGTCAAAGCCTACAACGCCGCTGTCGCGGTGTCGCAACGCCAGTTCAGCTATCGCGACAGAATTCTTCGCGTGTCTCATGGCAGTAAGGATCTGTCCCACACGGATAAACTTTCCGGCCTCGGCGACAACCGCGGTTCCTTCATTCAACCCCGCTTGAACAGCTTCGACAGCAGCGTCCATATCGAGGTCACCCTGCACATGCTGTTCCGGTGCCCACCGGGCTTCTGCGTAGAACACTCCATCAGCAGCCTGGTCAATCACCCATTCACGTGCAACGCGAGTCAAAGCATCGGCCGTCTGCATCACGGAAACCGTCCACGCAAACGACTCCAGGTACCGCTCCAAACTCCCGGAATTCGACGCGCCCAAAATACGCGCACGCATATCGCTAGGATCCCCCGATGGGAGTTCAACTCCGGCTTCATCAGCCAGTTCAATCAGGGTTGAAGCACGCAGTCCACCGTCGAGGTGATCATGCAACGAAACCTTTGGAAGCTCCAGAATAGGGTCACGGTCGTCAACGCCAACAGGTGTAGGAAAAAGGTTAGTATCCACCCTTCCAGCCTAGCGGATCACGCGCGGTTCAAAGCCTCCAGCGCCACCGCGCAGTTCACACGCGTCGCAATACCCACAGCGCGTTCATCAACCAGGAAGTCGCCCTGGTGAATGTCGTACGTGTGCCCTCCAGGGGTGCGCGTACCCAAACGAATAAGAGCGCCTGGCACCCTGGTGAGGTACCAAGCGAAGTCTTCCCCACCCATCGACTGCGGGGTGAGTTCCACGGAATCCGGCCCCAGCTCTTGCCGGATCGCGTGCTCGGCCAACGTCACTTCTTCTTCGGTGTTGACCACGGGCGGGACACCTCGGCGGTGTTCCAAATCCACTTCCACGCCGTACGGGCCGGCAATCCGGTCAACCAAGTCCGGAAGAACCTGCGCGACCTTATTCCACCCGTCAACATCCAGGCACCGCAGTGTCCCCATGAGCAAACCTTCGTTGGGGACTACGTTTGGGGCGTGGCCAGCTTCGATCGCACCCCACACCAAGGAAAACGCGTGACGCGGATCGATGAGACGCGAAAGCGTCGACGGCAAGTCCACTGCCAAACGCCCAAGCGCATACACCAAGTCCTCTGTCAGGTGCGGGCGTGACGTGTGACCACCGTGACCGCGAAGCCGCAGAATCACCGTGTCACCGGCGGCCGTGATAGGC
>CABTZC010000291.1 GCA_902489185.1 uncultured Brevibacterium sp.
GGGGGGGGGGGGCGGAGAGCCGCGCGCGGCGGGGTGTCGCTGTGGCGTCCTCTCCCCCCTGCCCCCCCCCGCCGCTACGGCCGGGTCGAGTGTGTATGCTCCCAGGTCAGCGCACACAGCCACGCGCTTCCCGGCAAGCAACCGTCTTGCCTCCCCGAACTCGTGCGGATAGTCCTCCACCGGGACGGTTGCGTTGTCATACGGGTCCACACCGGTCATGGCGTTGAACACGTAGGCAGTGTCGGCAACACTGCGCGCCAAAACGTGGTCGCCTCGGTACCAGTCATTATTCGAAGGGTGCGTCCCCGGTGTAGACCCGAACGGCGATTTAAATCCGGGCAACCCGTTAAACGCGGCGGGGATGCGCGTGGATCCCGCAATGTCTGACGCTGTGGCAAATGGCGCGAACCCGGCGGCCACCGAACCTCCCGACCCACCGGAGGAACCACCCGGGGTCTTATCGCGGTTAAACGGGTTGCGGCTGATCCCCCATTCGCGCGTGTGGCTAAACGTGGCGCAGGAAAATTCCGGGGTGGTGGTGCGGCCCAGTGGAATCGCGCCGGCGGCCCGCAGTCGCGCCACAATCGGATGGTCGGCTTCAGCTACCGCGCCGGCCAGTGTTTGGGATCCGCGCGTCGCTGAGTGTCCGGCCAGGTCGTGCTGTTCCTTGATGAGGAACGGCACGCCCAGCAGGGGTTTGTGGGCGCATACCGCCGAGGTGTCCCCTACTCCAGCTTCCCCCGCACCCGAGGTGCTCGCCCGCTGCCCGCGCAGCACCGCCTCGGCGCGGTGGGCTTCTTCGAGTGCCAAGTCAGGCAGAGTATCTACGACACAGTTGATGTGCGGGTTGACGTGTTTGATACGTTCTAAAAGGTGCGTGACGAGCTCAACGGGCGACAGTCCTTGCTGATATGCCTGGAGAACTTCTTTTACGCCCATGTAATGTAGGTCACTCATACCCGTAGTGTGGCATATTCATTCACTGCCCAAGCACTACCTCCCGTAAACTGGAAGCTAAGCCTGACATATCCGCTCGGAGTCGCACATGAAGGATTCTGCCCGCCGCAGGGCACGTCACATCACAATTTTTCTTGATGTGGACGGTGTGCTGAACTCGTTTCCCGTCAAGGGCAAGCGGTTCAAAAAAGAGGGCCGTAAAGAAGTGCATGCGTGGAACTATGTTCTGCATTTTCGGCCCAAGATCATCAAGGCGTTAGAGAAGGTCGTGAAGAATCGCGACGCGGACATTGTGTGGCTTTCGACCTGGTCGGCGCTGTGTCGCACCGAGATTGAGCCCAAGCTCAACTTCGAACGTTCCTATCCCATTATTGAAATGCCGGACGCCACATATAACCGGCATGCCGGCGACCACACCAAATGGTGGAAGGCCCTGGCAATGAAACAGTGGCTGGCCGACAACCCCGGAAAGCGCGCAGTGTGGGTTGATGATGACCTGGCGCATCAGAGCACGCGCGAGTATTTCGAGAAGACGTATCGGAACCGGATGCTGTTGATTGCGCCGGAGTTTCAGTACGGGTTAACCGAAGAGCAGGTCTCGTCGATTGAAGACTTTTCGTACCCGCGTCCCAGCGGTTCTGAGCCCATGAACTCCAGCGATTTCGTGGTTGCCCCGGTACATGACGCTGACAAGGGTTCTGACGCAGAACGTGAACCTGACGCGTCCCAACCCACGTTCAGCCCGGAGCCCACCCCGCACGCGGGACCTGACCCGGAGACCTCGGCCAGCACCCCACACGCGGGGCCGGATCCGGACACACCTACTGCTCAGAGCTCAGATGAGTAACGCGCCCACTTCCCCCACCGTCGGCCTGTTGGATTCGGGCTTGGGTTTGGTGCCGTTCGCGGTTGCTGTGCACCGGGAACTCCCCCGTGTGAACCTGGCCGTTGCGATGGACCCGGACTTTGCCCCGTATGGGGCGCTCACCTCGGCCCAGATTGAGCAACGCGCACTGGCTTCCGCGCGCACTTTGGTGGACGCAGGGGCCTGCGCTCTGGTGATCGCGTGTAATACGGCCAGTGTGCACGCGCTGTCGGCGGTGCGTGCACAGTTCGAACCCGCCATCCCGGTGATCGGCACGGTCCCAGCGGTGAAACCTGCGGCGGCCACCGGCGCTCCGTTCGCGGTGTGGGCCACAACAGCCACCACGGGGAGCGTGTATCAACGCTCGCTCATCAGCATGTACGCGGGCGACATCAACGTGTACCCGGTGGCGTGCGCCGGACTGGCCCAGGCCATTGATTCCGCCGACCCGGAAACCATCGACATCGCGCTTTCCGCCGCCGTCACCGCGACACCTCGGGA
>CABTZC010000292.1 GCA_902489185.1 uncultured Brevibacterium sp.
GCCGCAGTCCCCTACCGCAATCGGCCCCGTGTCCTACATCGGGCAGGACAAGGTTCATCGTGCAGATTGACGACCCGTCAATCGCCGAAAACTTCGACCAGATTAACCCGGAACCGTCATACGAGGACTACCGTGCATTCACGCGCCCACGTATTGAAGCGCTCAACCATGCTCTGCGCGGCATTGACCCGCAACGTGTCCGCTTCCACACGTGCTGGGGATCCTGGCACGGCCCTCACGTCACCGACCTGCCTTTTGCAGAAATCGTCGACGACGTGCTTAGCATCAACGCCGCCGGAATCACCTTCGAAGCTGCGAACGTGCGCCACGAACACGAATGGCGGATCTGGGAAGACACCAAACTCCCTGAAGGCAAGTACCTGATCCCCGGAATCGTGTCCCACTCAACCAACGTGGTGGAACACCCGGAGCTAGTGGCTGACCGCATCGAGCGCTTCGCCCGTCTTGTTGGGCCAGAAAACGTTGTCGCTTCCACGGACTGCGGACTGGGTGGACGTATCCACCCTGAAATCGCATGGGCCAAGCTCGAAACCCTGGCACAGGGAGCAGAAATCGCGTCCAAGCGACTGAGCTAGCAAGAGAAGCTGAGCTATTCAGTAATTTGAAGGGCCCCAACACGGAAGGTCTGCCTTCCGTGTTGGGGCCCTATGTTCTTCCTGTTTAGACTGAAAACAGTCGCACAGACGCAACCGGGTAAAGCTGAGGCGGGTTATGAACAAGCGACCAAAGACCTACATTGCAAGCATTCTCGCGGTGCTTGGAGCAGTTTTCATCGTTTTGGCCCTTTGGCTGACCGACCTCGCGTGGGTTCTATGGGCGTTAGCCGGTTTGTCGTTTGTAGCCGCAATTATTGTCGCTTCACGCAAATCATCCGACAGAAGCGAAGAGTTCACGCTGTTTTCGCGCGAAAACCCGCGCTGATCTGGCCCTTCGAAGCTTCACGAGTTTGGTGGCCGGAACCTGTCGCTTGAATGCCAGCCCTCGGGGGCGGGCCTTCCACTTTCAGCCTGTTGTTGCGGAGGTTGCGGGGGAGAGGCGAAAGGCTCCTGCGCCTGAGGAGGCTGCGGTACTTCCCGCCGAGGTGGCTGTTGCCGTTGCACCTGCGGAGGTTGTGGGACCTCTAGCCGAGGTGCCTGCGGTGGTTGCGGAACCTGGGAAGGCTCTGGACGCTGCGGTGTCACGGGCGGCACAGAGTTGTGCTGTGCAGGACGCTGGTTCTGCGCTCCGCCGAACGGCTGAACCTGCTGATCCACGCGCGCATCTTCCGCGGGCTTCCGGTTGCCACGCAGCAGCATCCACACCACAGTCCCGATGATGATGAGCGCAAGAACAACCAACCCCAGCCACACCACATCACGGAACAACCACACGGCTGAAAGAGCCAAGGCCCCAACGGAACACCACACCAAAACTGGTCGGTTGGTAAGCGCACCCATGATGAGGAAAAACACCAACCATGACAAGAACACCGCTGTGTAGAAACCGCCTGAAATAAACGCCACCAACAGGCCAATGAACGTCATGAGCCCGAATGTGACATACAACCTCACCTGCGTACCAACGCGGCGGGAGACAAGCCAGGGGAAACCACCTCGGCCGCCATACATCCATGCCCAGAACAGCGCAGTGAGTGCCACGATGTGCAACGGCACGTAGAAATTCCACCGCACCAAACCGCTAAATGAAATCGCCAGTCCCAACGCACCCACATAACTGGCGATCTCAAAAAACACCACACGCTGACGGCTTGTACGCACAGCAGTCATGATTGTGGCAGCGACCGCCAACAAGATCAGTCCCACGACAACCCGGGCAAACGACGGAATCGGTACCGCGGAACTGTCGATGAAGATCGCAGGCATCAACGCGCCCAGCAAAATCAGCGTTGCAGCAACCAAGCTCGCAAGAGCCTTACGTTTAGCAATCACCTGCAACCAGTGAATGGCGTACAAAATGGCCCACGCAATAATATTGGCGAGCACTTGGTGGTTGCTCCCCTCGAGGAACGTGGACGTGACAGACAACGCGAACGCAGGGACCGTAACCATCGTTGCCAAAATGAACCACTGAACCCGCATCACGTGCGTAACGTACACAATCACCGCAGTCGCGAGGACACTCATGGCGGCGAAGAAATACCACTCCTCGAATTTAGGCACCACGGCCCCAACAGCGTGCACGCACACTGCAACCGCATACAGAATGACAAACACCGGGGCTGGAGACGTTCTAAAAGGAGCCACCGGTCCATGCTGGGCGCGCTCGGCGTGTTCAGCTCTCGCAATTTCCACCCGACGC
>CABTZC010000293.1 GCA_902489185.1 uncultured Brevibacterium sp.
CCCCCGGCCCCAAATTCACCGCCGTCGTAGAGAACGCGGTCAAAGGAAGCCTCTGCCGAGAGTGCCTCGTATGACCCAGTTGCCAACTCCCCGGACGCAGATTCTTCCCGGTTCGCTTCGTTAAGCGCTTGGTCGTCTAACAGTGCTTGGCCGTCGTCTTCTTCTTCGGATCGTCGGACGTCAAGCGCGTGGTCGCGTTCAGCCTCGAGGCTGTTGGCAAGGGCCAGGAGAACCGGCACGCTGGGCAGGAAGATCGATGCAGTTTCACCGCGTTTACGTGCACGCACAAAACGCCCCACGGCCTGGGCGAAGAACAGCGGGGTGGCCGACGAAGTCGCGTACACACCCACAGCGAGCCTGGGCACGTCCACACCTTCGGACACCATTCGAACTGCGACCATCCAGCGGCGGTCGGAGTTTTGGAACTCTTCGATTCGGTCGCTGGCACCCGCTTCGTCCGAGAGCACGACGGTCACGTCTTCGCCTGCTATTTCTTTGAGCTGTTTGGCATACGCGCGCGCAACTTGCTGGTCGGTTGCGATCACGAGTCCGCCTGCGTCAGGCACGGTGCGCCGCACTTCGGTCAGTCTTCGGTCAGCGGCCCTGAGAACGGCAGGAATCCATTCACCCTTGGGGTTCAGCGCGGTGCGCCATGCTTGTGCGTGGATGTCTTTCGTGGCTTCTGCGCCCAGAATCGCTTCCATTTCGTCTCCAGCCTTTGTGCGCCAACGCATGTTGCCGGAGTAAGTCATGAATATGACCGGGCGCACAACACCGTCGCCAAGCGCGCGTGAGTACCCGTATGAGTAGTCGGCTTGAGAAGTGCGGATGCCTTCGTCGTCAGGGACGTAGGTGACAAAAGGAATCGCCGAGGTGTCCGACCGGAAAGGTGTTCCAGTCAAGGCAAGTCGCCGGCGGGCGGGTTCAAAAGCATCTCGTACGGCGTCACCCCAAGACAGAGCGTCACCGGCGTGGTGAATCTCGTCGAGGATGACGAGCGTGCGATATTTTTCCGTGCGATTTTGGTGGAGAACCGGTTTCGCTGCAACTTGCGCATACGTGACTGCGACCCCGTGGAACCCTGGCGCTGAGCGTCCTTGTGAGTTCTTGAAGTTGGGGTCGAGTTTGATTCCCACACGACCGGCGGCTGCTGCCCATTGGACTTTGAGGTGCTCCGTGGGGGCTACAACGGTAACGCGGTCAACTTTGCGTTGTGCCAAAAGCTCAGAGGCTAAGCGCAACGCGAAGGTGGTCTTTCCCGCTCCCGGAGTTGCGACTGCCAGGAAGTCGCGTGGTTCGGTGCGGAAGTACTGTTCGAGTGCTTCTGCCTGCCATGCACGTAATTTACCCGCTGTTCCCCACGCGGCGCGTTCGGGAAAAGCGGGAGAAAGATGTTCGGCGGCAGAGGTTCCTGGAACCCTACCAGTGTTCACTCGTCGTCAGGCTCCTGACCTTCTGGCATGGATTCGTAGATTTCTTTGCACAAAGGGCAAACCGGGAAACGCTGAGGGTCGCGGCTGGGGACCCAAACTTTGCCACAGAGAGCAACCAGGGGCGTGCCGGTCACCATGGATTCCATGATTTTTGCTTTGGGCGCGTAGTGTGAAAACCGCTCGTGATCACCGGGTTCAGTCAGTTGTTTTTGCAACTCGCGGTCGAGTGTTGCTGTGCCACCGGTACTCGGATAGGTTTCAGTCATGCCTTCTATTCTATCCAGTGACTTTGTTGACGACTACCGCCGGTTGAGCGATTCGATCGCTTCTGGCGTGGCAGTGGTCACGGTTGGTGAGGGTTCAAGGTTTACGGGAATCACTGTTGATTCGTTTCTTGATGTGTCGTGGGATCCGCCAACCATGTTGGTGTCTGTTCTTTCGTTGTCACGGATTATGGATGTGTTGGAGTCTGCGCCCATGTTTACGCTCAGTATCTTGAGCGCCGGGCAAGAAGACATTGCAGCGTGGTTAGGCGCTTCGGGGCAGCCTAACTATGGCTTGTTAAACGACATCCGCACTGTGGAGGGCATACACGGGCCGGCGCATATTGCTGATGCGTGTGTGTTCTTTGAGGTCAAAGTGACTGACCGTCACACTGTTGCAACCCACACGTTGTTTTCTGGATCCGTGGTGGCGCAGGGTGGTTGCACCGATACTCAACCACTAGTGCGGAGGAACCGAATCTACGGAACTTTTGGGTGAATGTGTTAAGGGCCTGACCGGTGTTGGTCAGGCCCTTAGAAGTTTGGTTTTGCGGCGGTGTCTTACTCTCCCACACACTCTCGTGTGCAGTACCATCAGC
>CABTZC010000294.1 GCA_902489185.1 uncultured Brevibacterium sp.
GTCGGGGCTGTACTCCGCGCTCATCGGTGCAGCAGTGTCTTTCGTGTTCTTCTCAATCACCGCGTTAGTCCTACTGTTCACGGCTGACATGGACCCAACCGTGATGGCCGCTGGTGTTTTGGGGGGCTTTCTCATTAAGATCGCTGGATTCTTGGGAGTCATTGCTTTACTTGGTGACAAAGGATTCTACGATCGCCTGACTCTCTTCTTGACACTCGTTGTAGGTGCAGTGGTTTCATTGTCCATCGATGTGGTGGCTGTGAGGAGAGCGCGAATCCCATATACACATGCCTCGCATGGAAGCTCTCAGGCGAAACAGTAGACCCGGAGTTTTGACCGACTCTCTACAGTTGGTAAAGTAATTGAGGAATCATTCGAGAATCCTGTGCAAAAATCGTGAGAGCGACACGGATCTCAAATATTTCACGTGCCAAACAGTCAAGACTGTGGCACAGATAGACAATCCATACCGGCTACACGCGTGCGCGCGTGTCAGCCCTGAGCTGTCAGGAGTTTGCCCTGTTTACTCCCTCCGCTTTGTCGACGACAGTGCTCCTTGCCGCAGGCGGGGGAGCGGAATTCCACGCACCGGGTCTTGAAGAATTCAATCCACCAGCAATTCTTTTCGCAGGTACTCCGTTTGAACTCAACCGCATTATGCTCATCCGCTTGGGTGTCACGGTTGTCCTGGTACTCGCGTTCTGGCTGATGTTGCGTGGTGGACGCCTAGTGCCTACTCGTGCTCAATCGGTTGCTGAGCTTGTTCTTGACTTCTGCCGCACCGGTATTGCGCACGACATGCTGGGTAAGAAGGACGGCGAACGTTTCTTCCCGCTGATCGCGACCATTTTCTTGACGGTTTTCGCTATGAACATCACGGGTATCATCCCGTTCTTGAACATCTCACCTAACTCCAACATTGGAATGCCACTTTTCATGGCTCTCGTGACCTACGTGTTCATGATCGGGGCCGGAATTCAGGCACAAGGGGGCGCACGCTATCTCAAGAGTCAGCTGTTCCCATCCGGAGTTCCCCCGCTGATGTACATCATCGTGACGCCAATCGAAATCGTTTCGACTTTTATCGCTCGCCCGGTTTCACTCACCTTGCGTCTGACCTTCAACATGATCGTTGGTCACCTCCTCCTTGTGCTGTGCTTTGCAGCAACCCAATTCTTCTTCACCAGTGGTTCAGCCGCCCTGTTCGGTATCGGTGGTCTCACGCTGGTCGGTGGATTTGTGTTTACCCTGTTTGAGATTTTGGTGGCAGTTCTTCAGGCCTATGTCTTTGCTCTGCTTACCGCCGCGTACATTCAGCTGAGCGTCTCGCACGATCACTGATAGTTCGCACCCAATAGACCTGTCATAAAAGACAAGGAAAAGGCCAGTTAAACGACTGGCTTAATACATCGGAAGGAAATATTGCACGTGGACACCTCCATTCTTGCTGAAGTCTCCGGCAACATCGCAACCGTCGGTTACGGTCTGTCCGCTATCGGTCCAGGTATTGGTATCGGTATTCTTGTGGGTAAGACCGTTGAAGGTACTGCGCGCCAGCCAGAAGTAGCCGGCCGTCTGCAAACCACCATGTTCCTGGGTATTGCATTCGTCGAGCTCCTTGCATTCTTGGGAATCGCAGCATACTTCATCTTCGGTGCCTAATCCGGAAGCGAGTGAATACTCTTGACCCCGATTAACGTTCTGGCAGCTGGAGGGAACAACCCTCTTCTCCCTGCCGTATATGACATTGTCTGGTCGGCGGTCTGCTTCATCATCATCCTGGTCGTTTTCTGGAAGGTGATTCTGCCCAAGTTCAAGAAGACTCTTGACGAGCGTGCAGAACGTATTCAGGGCGGAATTGAAAAGGCTGAAAAGGTCCAGGCGGAAGCAGATGCCGCATTGGCCGAATATCAGAAGCAGCTCGCGGACGGTCGCGCTGAGGCAGCACGGCTGCGTGCCGAAGCTCAAGAAGAGGGCGCGCAGATTCTGGCTGAAACCAAACAGCGTGCCACCGAAGAGGCCGACCGGATCATTAGCGCCGCTAAGGCTCAGATCGAAGCTGAACGCCAGCAAGCAATGAACTCGTTGCGCACAGAAGTTGGTTCACTTGCAACCGACCTTGCATCGCGCATTGTGGGTGAATCGCTTCAGGACGACGCTCGTTCCGCGTCTGTTGTTGACCGCTTTATTGCCGACCTGGAAAGCCAGGCCCCGGCACAGACCGTCAAGGAATCTGTACTTTAGATCGGAAGAGCACACGTCTGAACTCCA
>CABTZC010000295.1 GCA_902489185.1 uncultured Brevibacterium sp.
CCCGCTTCCTCGATCAGCGCTAACGCGGGGGCTTTACAGTCCCAAGCGCGTCCGCAACTGCTCGACTTCGCCCTGCAGTTCTGCAGGAACGTCATTGCCTAGCTGGGCGTACCACTCTTCAATCGATTCGAGTTCGTCAGCCCACTCTTCTGGTTTGATCGCAACGGCCTTGGCGATCTGTTCAGGGGTGACATCGAGGCCTTCGAGGTCAAGAGCGTCAGCGGAAGGTGTGTTTCCAACGGGGGTTTCCTCAGCGTCAGCCTTGCCGTCGATGCGCTCAAATACCCACTTGAGCACGCGCGAGTTCTCCGAGAACCCTGGCCACAGGAACGAGCCGTCTTCATCGCGACGGAACCAGTTGACGTAGAAGATCTTAGGAAGCTTCGCGCCTTCCGTCTGACCAATGTTGAGCCAGTGCTGGAGGTAGTCGCTGACGTTGTACCCGATGAACGGACGCATCGCCATTGGGTCGCGACGAACCACACCGACCTTACCGGTAGCGGCAGCCGTGGTTTCAGACGACAGGACCGAACCCATGAACACGCCGTGCTGCCAGTCGCGAGTCTCCGTGACCAGTGGCATCGTGGTCTTGCGACGCCCACCAAACAGGATCGCCGAAATTGGCACACCGTTGGGGTTCTCGTACTCTTCAGCCAGCGTTGGCACGTTGGTGATAGGCGTGCAGAAACGCGAGTTCGGGTGAGCGGCTGGAGTTTCGGACTCCGGGGTCCACTCGTTTCCGCGCCAGTCAGTGAGGTGAGCAGGCTTTTCGTCGGTCATGCCTTCCCACCACACGTCACCGTCGTCGGTGAGCGCAACGTTCGTGAAGACGTTTCCGCCTGCTTCGATTGCGCGCATAGCGGTTGGGTTAGTGGAGTAGCCGGTTCCTGGTGCAACACCAAACAGGCCGTATTCAGGGTTGACGGCGTACAGCTGGCCGTCTTCACCAAAGCGCATCCACGCGATGTCGTCACCCAGGGTTTCAGCCTTCCAGCCAGGAACCGTGGGTTCAATCATGGCCAAGTTGGTCTTACCGCACGCACTTGGGAACGCAGCGGCGATGTACTTGGACTCGCCTTCAGGGTTGGTGAGCTTGATGATGAGCATGTGTTCTGCCATCCAGCCCTCTTCGCGGGCAATTGCCGAAGCGATGCGCAGCGCGTAGCACTTCTTGCCAAGCAGGGCGTTACCGCCGTAACCGGATCCGTATGACCAGATTGCGCGGTCCTGCGGGAAGTGGGTGATGTACTTGGTGGAATTGCAGGGCCACTTGACGTCTTCCTGGCCTTCTTCGAGAGGCGCACCTACCGAGTGGACACATTCCACGAACTTGCCGTCGTGGTTTTCGATGGCGCGCAGAACTTCGTTGCCGCAACGTGCCATGACCAACATGGACAGGACCACGTATGGCGAGTCGGTGACCTCGATACCGAACATGGGCTGATCAGCTTCCGTGTGCCCCATGACGAATGGGATCACGTACATGGTGCGACCCTTCATGGACCCGGTGAACAGGTCATTGAGGATCTCCTTCATCTTGGCCGGGTCCATCCAGTGGTTGAGGGGACCAGCGTCTTCTTCCTTTTCGGAGCAGATGAAGGTGCGGTCTTCGACGCGGGCGACATCGTCTGGGTCGGAAGCCGCATAGTAGGAGTCTTTTTTCTTGTCGAGCTTTACCAGGGTGCCAGCTTCGACCAGTTTGTCAGCGATCTCGGTGCGCTGTTCTTTGCTCCCGGTGATCCATTCGATCTTGTCTGGGGTGCTGAGCGACGCTACCCGCTTAACAAACTGGAGGATCGTTTCGTTCTGGGTTGGTGCGTTCTTGAGAAGGTCTTCGACTGAGCCAGGGTCGAGGACGGTCATACGTGACTCCAAACTGTTGCATTGTGAAATGTTGCCTATTCACCGTACGAAGTTGAGAGAATGGGGATGGCTGGTTTGGGGGGATATAAACCTGAGCGCTGGGTCACAAAACGTGAGCTTATGGCGAATGTGTGTCATTTGGGTGACGTGTTTTTGCATGGAATGGCAAAAGTATGTCATTTGGAATAATTGGGGGTTGGGTGGGTTTGCTGCCCGCCGAGGTGGTTTGCGGTGCGCGTTAGGTGCCTGGGTTGATGTGTGTGGAAGGTCACTTGGTGTGCGTTGTGAAGTTCGGAGAAGTTGTGTAAAGTAGTCCGAGTTGGTTTACCAGCGGGCGCCACTAGCTCAACGGATAGAGCATCTGACTACGGATCAGAAGGTTGGGGGTTCGAATCCCTCGTGGCGCGC
>CABTZC010000296.1 GCA_902489185.1 uncultured Brevibacterium sp.
CAGCTTCGAGGTTGGCGGTCCGTTCGGTGAGTAGCTCTGTTTTTGTTTGGGCTTGTGCAAGTTCAACAGAGTAACGTGACCGTGCCCGTGCTGAGCCTGCTAAAAGACCCAGCACGGCCCCGGCACTCAGGCCCAGAATGAGTGCCCCAAATACAACGGCGACAACTGAAATGCTCATGTTCTCACTGTGCCATGAGGCACTGACACAGTTTTTGATTTCCGGGCCGGACGTTAGTCGTCCGATTGCGCGAACTTGGTAGCTTGCTCCGAATACCAGTCGAGCACCTCGGGGTTTTGACTTGCCGTGCGGTTCAGCGAGTCTGGCGAAGCTCCTTGGAACAGGCGCTTAACTGGAACTTCCATGAGCTTGCCGGTTCGTGTGAGGGGCACGTCTGGTGCGAAGATGACGGCGTCGGGCACATATCGCGGAGATACTTTTTGCCGGATCGCAGCCACAATCTCCTTTTCCAATTCGTCGTGTTCAGCCTCATCACGCGTTGTGACGACGAAAAGAGGCATGTAGTAACCGCCGTTTTTGAGTTCGGCGCCAATGACCATGGAGGACGTCACGCCGTCGACCTCGTCGACAACCCGACAGATATCGGCAGACCCCATGCGTACCCCACCTCGGTTGATGGTTGAGTCTGAGCGGCCGTGCACAATCCACCCTCCCGCCGAGGTGTTTGTTACCCAGTCTCCTTGGCGCCATATGCCGTTGTAGGTGGAGAAGTAGGTTTCGGTGTACCGGGACCGGTCGGTGTCGCCCCATAAGTAGATGGGCATACTCGGGATCCGGTTGGCAATGATGAGCTCGCCAACTTCATCAATGATGGTTTCCTGGTCAGGTCCAATGGAGCGTGCGTCAACACCCAGATACGGGCCTTGCAGCTCCCCGATGTTTTGTACGTCCCACGGGTTTGAACCAATGATGCCGGTAGCGATGTCGGTGCCACCGGAGTCGGAACCCAGGTGGAAGTCCGTTCCGACCTGTTCCCGGAGCCATTTCCACGTTGTAGGTGGGAGTGCCGACCCGCTAGAGAGGACGAACCGCAAATGCGAGAAGTCCCAGGCATGAGCATCAGACAGGCCAGACTTTTCTCCCATGGTTAAAACGGCGGCACCCGTGCCAAAGAACGCAACCTGTTCCTCAGACACGATCTTCAGATGTTGAAGAGCATGTGGGTGGGCAGGAGAGCCGTCGTAGGTGACGACGGTTGCTCCAACGAAAAGTGTCGCGATCATCATGTTCCAAATGACCCACGTGGTCGACGCAGCAAAGTGTGTACGGTCACCGGAGCGGACATCGTACTGCAGTGCGTTTGCTTTGAGTGACTCAAGCACGACACCGCCGTGAGAGTGCACGATTCCCTTGGGCTTACCCGTTGTTCCAGAAGAATAGAGAACCCACAAGGGCGAATTGAACTCTACGCGGGTGAAGTCCGGTTCTTGAGGCGAAGCGAGGATGTCGCTTAAACGGGCAGAAGTAGCGGGCAATGTTGTGTCACCGTCTACGTCTGTGTCGACGAGCACGTGCTGTTCAACAGTGGGCAGTGCTTTGAGAAGTTCAGGGAGCTGCGCTGTTTTGTCAACAACCTTTCCTCCAAAGTGAACACTGTCGGTTGTGAGGAGAACTTTTGGCTGGAGTTGTTCAAAGCGCTCTTTGACTCCGTGGGTACCAAAGTCTGTATTCACCACGGTCCAGATCGCGCCAACGGATGCGGTGGCAAGGAGAGCAACGACCGTTTGCGGGATGTTCGGCAATACTGCGCAAACAACGTCACCTGGACGGACACCTCGGGAGCGGAAATGCTGTGCGAGCGCACCTACCTGGCCAGCGAGCTCTTTCCAACTGATCTCTTCGCGTTGCGCTGTTTCGTGGAGCCCAACGAGTGCGGGAGAATCAGGGCGTTCGTGGGCCCAGCGAAGAATGTTCTCAGCGTAGTTGATCTGTGAGCCGCTGAACCACGTGGTTTCTGTGTCACTGATGGTTTGCGCCACTGGCGCATCGGAGCGTTGCCCGTGAACGTCGAAATAGTCCCACACCGCTGTCCAAAAGCGGTCGCTGTGTTCAACAGACCACGTGTGCAGTGCCTGGTAGTCGCCGAGGTCGACGGCGGCGTCGTATGAGTCGTTGATGAACCGTGTGAAGCGCGCGAGTTGGCTCTGGTCAATGGATTCCTGGGTGGGGGACCAGAACTGGGTCAGGGTGTTGTCGGTCATGTGTATCACCATCCTAGAACGGGTACG
>CABTZC010000297.1 GCA_902489185.1 uncultured Brevibacterium sp.
AGTACGTGCGCTCACGCCCAAACCGGTTGCGGTACTTCACGTGGACTTGGTAGTCCTTGCCTTCCAGAATCGCGGTGCGGTGTTTCTTACTCAGGTCCTTCCACGGGGTGTCCATGGAGAAGCCGAGGTCGTCCGCAAGTCCCTGCAAGAGTCGGGTGAAGTATTTGGCTGTCGTCTTGCCCATGCTCCAAGGGGCGATCGCCCCTTGTGCCAGGCTCAGGTCTTCGTTAGGGACGACCAGCTGCTGGTCGACGTGCAGGCGCGTTCCGATTCCGTCGCACACGGGGCATGCCCCGAAAGGCGAGTTGAACGAGAACGTGCGTGGCTCAATTTCGTCGGTGGTCAACGGGTGTTCGTTGGGGCACGAAAGGTGTTCCGAATACGTGCGCTTCTCCCCTGTTTCAACCAGTTCCACGTCAACGCGGCCGTTTGCTGTGGAAAGGGCGGTTTCCACAGAGTCGGTGAGCCGCTGGTGAATGCCGTCCTTGGCAATCAGGCGGTCGACAACCACGGAAATGTCGTGTTTGTACTGCTTCTTGAGCGTGGGTGGTTCGGTCAGGCTGACCGTTTCTCCGTCGACAACGGCACGTGAGAACCCTGCTTGTTGGAACTGTTGAAAAAGGTCGGTGAACTCGCCTTTACGCTGACGTACAACGGGGGCCATGACAATGAACTTGGTGCGTTCCGGCAGGGCGCTGAGCTGGTCAACGATCTGTTGTGGGGTCTGTCGCGTAATCGCTTCCCCACACGTGGGGCAATGCGGCTTACCGATGCGAGCCCACAGCAGACGCATGAAGTCGTAGACCTCGGTAATGGTTCCCACGGTTGACCGGGGGTTGCGTGAGGTGGATTTCTGGTCGATCGAAACAGCGGGCGACAGCCCTTCGATAAGATCGACGTCTGGTTTGTCCATCTGTCCCAAAAACATGCGGGCATACGAAGACAGAGATTCGACGTAGCGTCGCTGCCCTTCAGCGAAAATCGTGTCAAACGCCAGCGAGGATTTTCCAGAGCCGGAAAGCCCCGTGAACACAACAAGTGAATCACGTGGAATCGAAACGTCGACGTTCTTGAGATTGTGCGCGCGTGCGCCTTTGACGAGCAATGTATCCAGATGCGAAATGCCTTTACTCACGCTCATTAGTGTATGCGCTTTCGAATATATATTCGATGTGAGATGCCTGACCTGTGCGAACCCCAATCCTCAATTGCGAGGCAGAACACCTCAGCTCCCGGTCAAGGGCCCAACATCCAGGATCTCAACAACGACCTCGCCGGCTTCGTCACTCGCGCGCAGATCCACGCGCGCGGTAATCGCCCAGTCCATGTCCCCTTCCGGGTCGTCAAGGATCTGACGAACCGTCCATTCGTCATCGTTTGTGTCGAGGATGGTGAAAAACTTGGGTCCGCGCGAATCATTGCTCACGCCCAGGTCGCCGTATTCGTCGTAGAAATCTTCGATTGCGTCTTCCCACTTCTTCTGTGTCCAGCCGGATTCGCCGTCGAGGTCTCCCAGCACGTCATACGCCGCACGTTCGGCCAGGATGACCCGGTGGAACATGGCATTCCGCACGGCGCGCGTGAACGCCTGGGTGTCAGACGAAAACGTGCGGGACATATCCAAGGCGGGTAACACCTCGGCCTCATCCCCAGCATTCTTGAGCGCTTCCCACTCTTCTACCAGCGAGGAATCCACCCGCATCACGGTGGCGCCCAGCCATTCGATGATGGACGTGAGTTCATCATTGCGCAGGTCATGAGGCACGTTTTGAACGAGCGAGCGATACACGTCCGTGAGGTACCGCAGGAGCCCACCTTCAACGCGCGCCAGCCCGTAGTAGTTGACGAACTGGGAGAAGTTCATCGAATGTTCCACCATGTCGGCAACGACGGCTTTGGGCGTGATCCCGATTTCGCGCAGCCACGGCGCACTGTGGGTGAATGCGTCGAACGCTTCTTCGAGCACCTCGCCGTTGGGTTGTGGGTAGGTGATTTCGTCCAGAATCTCCATGCGTTCGGCGTAGTCGACGCCGTCGGCTTTGAGCGCTGCCAACTCTTCGCGCTTGATCCTGTTCAGCTGGCCTTTGAGCACGGCGTAAGACACGTCGGTGGTCGCTTCGATCACCGACAGGACGTCCATGGCGTACGTGTCGGATTCCGGGTCGAACAGTTCCAGCGCAGCAAGCGCGAACGGCGACAGTGGCTGGGTGAGCGCGAACTGTGGCCCC
>CABTZC010000298.1 GCA_902489185.1 uncultured Brevibacterium sp.
CACCGACAAACCGCCATGCCTGCATCGCCGCGTGCGCCTCCTCAAAACCGGTCAGGATCACAAAACCGTCCCACGGCTTTTCCTCGTTGAGCCGCTCGTCTGCACGCAGGCACCAGCCCGTAATTTCCAGGATCGAATCGGCGGAGTCTAAGTCGACCTCAAAATCGGGTGTAGTCATTGTGCTCCCTCCAGCTTCGTTAGATGTGTATACAGAATCACTGTATAGCGCACATGCTTGTGCGAAAGTCTATGGGAATGAGCAGGCAACGTGCATGATGGCACTTTGCTCAGCCCACATCACCAGGCAAGTTCGCACCTACTGATGTAGCGATGAAATACGCTGGCTCTTGGTATTCTCATTGAGCACACGTACCGCGTGTGTTTAACGCGCACACTGCGCCCCATGGACTCGGGAGGAGGAAGCAATGCCTAGTCGTCGCTTAAGCAGAGGTTTCCGCGTTCCGCGAAGTAGAAAAGTCGTTGCAACGACCGCCACGGCTCCTGCCCGTACCAAGTCTCCTGTGGTCACGGAAATTGACAACGGTGTTCCGTGCCGTGTTGAAGGCGAAATGTCGCTCAAACATGCCATGGATTTGACCAATTCGTCGCCAGACAATTCTGTTCTTCTTCTGTATCCGTCGCCTACAAGAGAAGAGATTCGTGAGCTGGAAAACGAGTGGGACCTTCACCCTCTGCTCACCGATGACCTGCTCAATGCGCACCAACGTCCAAAAGTGGAGCGCTTCGGTGACGTCATGTTCCTGGTTGCCCGGGCTGCCAGCTACATCGACGAACAAGAAGAAGTGAGGTTTTCGGAGTTTCACGTTCTGATGAAGGATGGCGTGGTTGCAGTCCTGTGCCAAGATGGGCGTTGGATCGATGGGGAAGACGGCTTGCAGATGGACGTGTATAACGCGCTGGTTGCACGCAAACACGGCAAAACCGCTCTTGCGAACCAGGGGATGTTGTCTTACGGGCCAGAAGCCATCATTTATCGCCTGCTCGCAGCCATTGTGGTGGGTTATGCGCCAGTGCTACGGGGAATTGCGATTGACCGTGAGCAGATCGAACGGCAAGTGTTTTCTGGTGACGCTGCGGTTGCGGAACGTATTTACCGCCTGAGCCAAGAGGTCATCGATATGCAACACACGATTGCGTCTCTGAATGAAGTGATTGACTCATTGCGCGACGGGTTCGATAAGTATGAGATTCCAGAAGATTTGCGCACATATCTCGATGACGTCGAAGATGATCTGCTACATGCACTTCGGCAGACGGCCGATCTCCGTGATGCTCTTGCTCAGATTCTGAGTGTGAACGCGACGCTGGTGTCGCAACGCCAAAACGAGGACATGAAAAAGATTTCAGGTTGGGCTGCGATTCTTTTTGCTCCCACGCTGATTGGTGCGATTTATGGAATGAACTTTGACCACATGCCTGAGCTTCACTGGGCCCTTGGGTACCCCATGGCGATCGGGATGATGGTGGGAGTTGGCGTTCTTCTGTATTACTTCTTCCGAAAATCTGACTGGATGTAACGAGCCTGTAGGGGCGTGATCATCGCCTCGTGGTGGACGAATACTGCGCCTTGCAACGGTTTAAAAACTCTGCCAGGGTGCGGGCATCCCGCGTGTGTATCCAGGTGATGGGAGCGGGTCGTATGTTTCCGTTGAGGTAGTTGTACGGCAACTTACCTTTGATATGTGGGCGTTCTGTTCGAAATCTTTCAACCGTGTGAACGTCTGGTGCAATGATCGCTGTGTAAGGTATCAGACATCTGTTCGGGAACTGCTGGGCATCGATGTGAAGGATTTCGTCCCATGAGTAGAAAAGGGGCGGTATTTCTTCCGAGATGCGGGCGAAGTCAGGCGGGTACAGGCCCTCGCGTGTGATGACCCAGTCCCGAGTTGCCAGTTTGTCTTGGGGACGAAGCTTAAGAAGCAGAACTACTA
Source organism: uncultured Brevibacterium sp. (assembly GCA_902489185.1). Taxonomy (GTDB): domain Bacteria; phylum Actinomycetota; class Actinomycetes; order Actinomycetales; family Brevibacteriaceae; genus Brevibacterium. The sequence continues at coordinate 1,953 of CABTZC010000298.1, forward strand.
TCATTCTCACGGCTGCCGCTGGAATCATGATGGCTAAGGCAACAAACCCGGCAAGAAGCAACCACGCGCGAGGGTCTTTCCAGGTTCCTTCCACGTAGGTGAGCCATAAAACGGCAACCGAACCCAGCCACACAAGGGGCATCACAACCCAGTTAAAAGTTTTCGCAATGGGACGGACACGAAGTGTCACTTGTCCTATTGTGTTGAACTCGTGTTCGAGCTCGTCGAGGTAGCGTTGCTTGATCCGGG
>CABTZC010000299.1 GCA_902489185.1 uncultured Brevibacterium sp.
GGGCGGCGCGACCTTTGAGATCTATCCGGCTAAGGACGGCAAGCCTGACTACAGCGCTGGCAAACCGCTGTACACCATCAAGCCGGGGCAAGAATCCATTGAGGTGAAAACGACTGGCACGTTCTTCCTTGTGGAAACCAAAGCGCCCAACGGCCTGAACTTGCTGCCCAAACCGGTTCCGTTTGAGATTGCATTCGACAAGGATGCCAAGACGTACAGAATCTCGACTGTGGGAAATAACCCGCAAATAACGGCATCAGGATCTGGCGACGCCATGTTACTAGTCGTTGCAGACACTGCTTCCGGTCGGCTACCCAAGACCGGCGGCAACGGAGTATTGGTGTGGGCCCTGGGCGGCCTGGTGATGGCTGGCGGTGGAGCACTCTGGATACGCCGTCGTCAATCGTGACCGTACGCCCGGTTCGTAGCTGACTCGGTTACCCGCATAGGCCCGTCTCCCCAAACGGAGGCGGGCCTCAGCGTTTCCGGAAAGTTGCTGGGGTGAAGCCCTTAAGTGGTTTGACCCGTTTTCTCTTCATCGTTGTGCGAAGGTTGTAGAGTAAACCGGTCATTCGTCGGAGCCGCCCCCCGCGTTAGCCACACTTACCGCGCCAGCCGCGCCGACCTCGGCCCCTTCTCCTTCACTGCCCGTGTTAGCGGTGCGCAAGGACTTGCGCCACCAGTAGATCATCAGCAACACAATCAAAACGGCCGCAGCCAAAATCGCCCACATCCACCACTGCCACTGCACACCAGAACCGTCAAAGACCGAATCGTCACTGGGGTCCATAGGAACCTGGTGGCCGGTGAGCAACAGTCGGTGGGTGTTAATGCCGTACGGGGTGCACGTAATCAACGTGACCAGGTCCTTACCTTCTTCACGCTTGAGTGAACTAGTATCAGAAGGCTCCACTACGCGGATGTCATCAACCTGGTACTTGAGCTTCTTACCACCCACAGCAATGTAAAAGGCATCACCCTTTTGGACCTTGTCGAGGTTGTCCCACATAGTCGCATCCTGCAAACCAGTGTGAGCCGACAACGCAGCATGTCGACCTTCACCATCGCCCTTGCCACCCACAGGTAAGTCGGTGCCGTAAAGGTGGCCGACACCTCGGGTCAGGGCTTTTTCTGAAGTTCCGTGATAAATGGGCAGATCGGAGTCGATCGACGGGATCACAATACGGCCCATGGCGTCCGTTTGGTCAAGAACAGATAGGTACTCTTCGTAGCGCTTGTATTCGGGGGAGTCCTGGTCGTCAGACGTGGTCCACGCATCGCTGACGCTGATCTGCCCCAACTCCTTGTTATATGCGTGCGCTTCATCCCACGCCTTATTTAGTGCCTCTGGCGGTGCGTGTTTCTCGAGCTTGGAGTACTCAGATGCCGCCCGGCTCTGCTGAAAATTGTTCCACTGTGTAGCCACAACCGGATACAACAGGACACCCAGGCCAACCACTACAAGCGCCAGCGCAATGTAGCCATTGGCGTTGAGACGTTTGCGCTTCGCACCACCACGTTTACTGGAGTGTCGCCCCATTGCTCCTCATCCTTACAATGCGCCCTGACGACGCGTATTTACAGCGCGCCTTTCCAGAGCATGGGGGTTACCACCTCGGCCGCAAAACCCCAACGGCAACCAACCCGGTGCATCCCAAAACTTTCAGCGTTACTAGTCTAGTGGACCTGCTACACAAGCGCCCTCGAAAGCTGCCCGCGTGTGGCGCCCTTCCGGGGAAGCTCGCAACCTGCAACTCGCAGATACTCGCGCGCTCAGTCCTCAGACTTCCTACGCGCAAAGAGGAACGCCGCTAGCAGCAACCCGATGGCGCCCACTCCCACAAGTGCCGCAAGCGACCATGGGAACGAACCATCTGTTTCGCCGGAGTCGTTTGCAGCATCAGTGCTGTCTTTGGAGGGATCGGTGGCCGCGCTGGTGTGATTTTCATACGACGGTTCCGGTCCCGCGATGGTATCTTCGCTCACTTCACCCGCATCGTCGGGATTCTGAGGTACGGGGTCAGAGTAGTCCGGTGCGCGTGTCTGCTCGTTGCCCGTGCTTCCTGGCGTCCAATCCGTTCCCGCCTGTCCAGGAACCGTACCGTTCCCGGTGTCCGGGTCTCGGGTCCGGTCCTTGCCACTCGGTTTGTTGCGGCTCTCCGTATCGTCCGCGTTGTTTTTGCCACCCGGA
>CABTZC010000300.1 GCA_902489185.1 uncultured Brevibacterium sp.
CGTTCTGGCTTTGATGTACACCGTTTGAGTGGATGCATGCGTTCCAGTAAGTCTTTCACCGCACGTGCTGACGTATTGTTCCGAAACGGCCCCAGTAACGAGGTCGATCATGGCGGGGTCCGCGACCCCAATTGCGGCCTTCTTGGTGCGAGCCGGGTTGGTGAGTGGCCCCAAGATGTTGAATGCAGACGGTACTGCAATCTGCTTCCGGACAGGCGCTATGAATCGCATGGACGGGTGGTAGACGTTCGCGAAGAGAAACGCCATGTTTTCACGCTTGGCAAGCTGAGTCGCGGCTTCCGGGCCCAGTTCCAGCTGGAGGCCCAGGGTTTCGAGGACGTCGGCAGATCCGGATGCCGAGGACGTTGCCCGGTTTCCGTGTTTGAGGACGCGTTGCCCGGAGGCTGCGATGATGAATGCAGCGGTGGAAGAAATGTTGACGGTCTTGGCGCGGTCTCCCCCGGTTCCAACAATGTCAACGGAGTCTTCGAGACCATCAATCCGCACTGCATGTTCATACATGGAACGAACGAGTCCGTTGATCTCTTCAACCGTTTCACCCTTTGCATGGTGTGCCACAAGAAACGACGCCATTGTGACATCTGGGACAACGCCAGACATGATCTGATCCATCGCCCATGCCGAAGTGTCCGCGTCCATGTGATCGCCGCGCATCAGACCAACAAGGAGATCTGGCCAGTTGCGCACATCTGACATTGTGGCCGGTTGTGCTGTACTCATACGCTCTCCTTAGATGGTGGTCGATGTGCGGTTCACGTGTGTGATGTGAACTAACGACTAAATGCTAATGAGTCTGAGCTCATTTTTCGACACGCCCACCTGTTTTTCTCAAAAGTGGGTCTTTGCCACTATCTACGCGACTCTCCAGGTAGCGCAGGAAGTCGAGCGCGTGTCATTCCTGAGTAAAAGATGAAATTACCCTGCCAACTGGGTAATAATAGGCCTGTGTCAACAGCAACTGCATCTCATTCAGCGCCAGTTCATCCAGTGATCAACCGGCCCAACACCTCAACCGTGGGGTTCATTGTTTGGCTTGGTAGTGAGCTGATGTTCTTTGCCGCGCTCTTCGCAATGTACTTCACCATTCGGTCTGTCGCACCAGAAATGTGGCAGGAAGAAACGCCCAAGCTGGCTGTGCCGTTCGCTTTGGCAAACACAACCGTCTTGGTGATTTCATCTATTACCTGTCAGTTTGGCGTTCACAAGGCCGAACACTTCCAGCCGGCACGCACCGGTAGCATCTTCGCTATTGGTAAGTGGGGAATGGTCGAGTGGTACTTCCTCTCGTTCCTTCTGGGCGCAATCTTCATTGGTGGACAGGTTTTTGAGTACGCGACCCTCGTTAGCGAAGGTGTAGCGCTTAACTCGAACGCATACGGATCGGTGTTCTACCTGACAACAGGTTTCCACGGTCTGCACGTGCTCGGTGGGCTGATCGCTTTCTTGATGGTTATCGGTCGCGCTTACGGTGCCAAGAAGTTCGGTCACCGTGAAGCAACCTTTGCCGTCTGTGTGTCGTACTACTGGCACTTCGTCGACGTCGTGTGGGTTGCCCTGTTCGCAGTGATTTACCTCCTGCACTAATACTTATCGCCTAGCTCAGACAGAAAAGGACTCGTAACGTGAAGCTTCTAGCGCAACGCCGTCGCCACCCGCTGGCGCTGGTCGTCCTGTTACTCGTGGGCCTGTTGGTAACCGGAGGTGCCTACGCACTCTTCACTAACAACTCGACTGCCACGGCACAGCAGGCATCGGCTCAAGACATCGAAGCTGGTGAAAAGCTCTTCATCGCAAACTGCAAAACGTGCCACGGCGCAAATGCAGAAGGTAGCCCCAACGGACCAAGCCTCATTGGTGTAGGTGCGTCCGCTGTTGACTTCCAGGTGGGTACCGGACGTATGCCGCTTCAGATGCACGGGCCACAGGGCCAGGTGAAGAAGCCACAGTTCAGCGTCAGGAACGTACCCGAGATCAGCAGGATGATGAAGCTGTAAAGCGCAACCTCACCCAACATGAACGACCAGTGGCTTGGGAAGATCTTACGACCAAACTCGCGCACTGCAACCGAAGCGCCCGTACGCGCTTCGATCCATTTTGCTGAATCCTGAAGTGTTTTCGACTCAGTCACTTGAACGTTACTCATTCAGTCTC
>CABTZC010000301.1 GCA_902489185.1 uncultured Brevibacterium sp.
CAACGCGAAGGTGGGCTGGAAGAAGGCGCGTGCGGCCAGTGTGAGCAGGACCGCGAAGCCCCAACCCACGAAGACACCGAGGATCGCGCTGATGAGACCCAGGACTGCGCCTTCAGCGAGGGTCGCGTTGCGGAGCTGGGAGCGTGTGGCGCCCACTGCGCGCAGGAGTGCCAGGGTGCGGGTGCGTGAGGCGACCAGTACCTGGAACGTGTTGGAGATGACCAGCACGGCGACGAACAGGGCAACGATGATGAAAGCGGCGATGAAAGCGACCAAGGTCGTTGCTTCGCCGGTCATTTCCTTCATGCGCTGTTGTACGATCTGGTCGACTGTGTAGATGTCGAAGCCTCCGGCCACTTTGGCGCCGGTGTCCTCTGTTTCGACGTCTTTTGAACCGGCCAGTGCCTTAGCGACGGCGTCTTGGACCTTGGCCGTGTCAGCCGGGTTATCGACGAAAACGCGCATGTGATCAGGCGTGGGGTAGAGCTGCGAAACATCGGTGGCAAAGAATATGGGGACGCTGGAAGGAACCTGCGCCAGGCCCGAGATGGTGAAAGGAACCTTATCTTCGCTTTCTCCATCCTCAGAAGGCACGACGAACTCTACGGTGTCCCCGACTTTCTTGTTCTGCTTCTCCGCCATTTTCGCGTCATAGAGGATTTCGCCCTTCTTTGAAGGGGCTTTGCCTTCTTCGATTTCGATGTGGCTGTTTTCTGGCCACACAGACACGAAAGCGAATTCGTCCGAGGTTGTGAACACGAACCCCTGCTCAATGATCTGCGTGTCTTTCACGCCGTCCACCGATGCAACGTTCTTTTGAACTTTGTTTGTGAGTTCTTTGGCCCCAGGAGAAACGAGTAAGTCCGCGCCGGAATATTGTGTACTGAACTGGTCGCGCATCGTGTTGTTAAACGCGGTCAGCAGACTGGTGACCGCAACAACGAACGCGACAGATGCCACGACGGTGATCCCGGCTGCTATCAGGCGCGAACCACCGGAACGTAGATTCGCTTTGACGATCATTTGGTGACCTCCAGAAGAGCTTGCGAGACCTCTTCAGCGGTCGGGTTTGTGACCTCACCGGCGATGTGTCCGTCAGCCAACAGGACCACGCGGTCGGCATACGCGGCGGCAGCCGGGTCGTGTGTCACCATGACTACGGTCTGCCCCATTTCGGAGACGCATGCGCGCAAGGTTTCTAACACCTCGGTCCCGGAACGCTTGTCCAGCGCGCCGGTGGGTTCGTCAGCGAAAATGACGTCAGGCTGGTTCACCAGGGCGCGGGCCACGGCCACGCGCTGCTGTTGGCCACCGGAGAGTTCGTGCGGGCGGTGGGTGAGGCGTTCGCTCAGGCCCAGGTTCTCCACGATCGCGTTCTTGAAGTCCAGGTCGATGCTTTTGCGGGCGAGTTTGGACGGGAGCATGATGTTTTCGTCAGCGGTCATGGCCGGCACCAGGTTGAACGCCTGGAAGATGAAGCCCATGTGGGCGCGCCTGATGCGGGTGAGCTTGGTGTCGCTGATTCCTGTGATGGCGCGCCCGGCGAGTGTGACGGTGCCGGAGTCGGGGGTGTCGAGCCCGGCCAGGATGTGCATGAGCGTTGACTTACCCGAGCCGGACGGGCCCATGATCGCGGTGAACTGGCCGGATTGGATGTCGATGTCGAAGTGGTTGAGGACGGTGAGTTCCGCCTCGCCGGTGCCGTAGGTTTTGCTGAGGCCGCGAGCCGAAATCGCGGGGAATGCTGATGACGTAGATGTGTTCATGCTTCTACTGTCGCTAAGTTGTGCGGCGGAAACATCAGCCTGCGGGATATGGCTTTGGGCGTGCGGCTCATCCTTGAGGATGAGATTTGGGTGGGGCGTGGGGGGTGGTTTTGGGTTGGGTTTGGCGGGGGCTCTGGCGGGGGGGGGGTTTTGAGTGGGGTGTGCGGTTAGCTGGTTGGCGCGTGGCCCTGCGCGATCTGGGTTGCGTGCGTCGGTAGTTTGATAATCGCCGAGGTGGCATCTGTGTTTCCGCAGTCTTTTCCAACGCCGTCACTAATGCCTGCGAGCTTCGCTGTGGTGCCACCAAACGAGCGTCTTTCGTTTCTTTGACTGGATGTTCTTCGTGCCCCGCAACTGAACGCTCGTTCGAAAATAAATCGAAAAAGAATAGGCTCA
>CABTZC010000302.1 GCA_902489185.1 uncultured Brevibacterium sp.
ACGACGGTCTATGGAACGACGGCGCAGATGATTCCCACGACGGTCCAGAATCAGAGGACGCTACGGAATCCGACCAGAACGACAACGACTGGTTTATGGGTGGCGTTTTCCAAACACGTGAACAAGCCTTTGCACAACAGCAAGCTGAATTTGAACGCGAACGCCAACTGGAGCGGCAGGCACGAGAACGTGCCCAACAGGCACAGTTGGCAACCACCTCGGGAACGGTAAAACGGACCGGCACTGACGAGACTGAGGAGGCCCGTGACTCTGGGGCCCCCACCGCGTCAAAGTCTGCTGGGGTAGGTTCTGCTGTCGCTGGATCCGCCGAGGTCGCAGAAACGAGCGCTGCACACGGCCAGTCTGACGCGCCCGCTAGTTCCGAACAACCAGTAACGTCTGAGCCGTCTGAAACTGCCGAGCCGCACTCCGACAAGCGTGGGAAGCGCCGTTTTGGCGTGTTGTTTGGGGTTGTCGCAATCATCGCGGCGCTCGTTTTGGTGGGTGTCGTGATTGTGCGATCAGTAGGGTCCGGGTCTGACGAAACCGCTACCGCACCACAGGAAAACCACCAAGAGCCTCAGAACCAGGGCAAGGGCGACGACGAAGGCGACGACGCAGGAGAACAGAAGTCGCCTTCTAAGAAGAAACCAAAGCACCCTGCTCCCAAGATCAAAAAAGCCACTCCCCTGGACCCTGAAGGTGACGGCGAAGAAGGTAACTCGAAGGCGAACAACCTGATCCCTGGTGAGCGAGGAAGCTGGGAGACTGACCGGTACAACTCAAAAGAGTTTGGCCATCTCAAAAAGGGACTGGGAATCGATCTAAAACTCAAAAAGCGCACCGCGGTGAAGGAAGTCAGGGTGGAGTCTGAAGTTGGTGGAGGATCCTTTGACATCCTTATAGGAACCGACAAAGACATCGACAAAGCGAAGAAAGTGGGAACTGGAGAGTTCCGAAAAGGTAAAGTGACCACTGTAAAGATTGATGAACCCGAAGAAACCAAACACGTGTTCATCTGGATTACCGAACTCCCTGAAGCCGGCGACGGCTACCGTGCCGTCATTCCAAACGTCACCCTGTCTTAAGTTACGCAGCAATAAGGGCATGGAATAACTGGGTAACGCACAGTGTTGCCTTGAACGACAAAGGAGATCAATGACTCAGACACAACTCGTCATCGTAGGTTCAGGGCCAGCCGGCTACACCGCTGCCGTTTATGCTGCCCGTGCCGGCCTATCCCCCGTCGTTATCGCTGGATCAGTGACAGCCGGTGGTGAACTCATGAACACCACTGATGTGGAAAACTTCCCTGGATTCCCGGAAGGTATCCAAGGGCCCGACCTCATGGAGAACATGCGCCAGCAAGCTGAACGCTTCGGTGCCCAGGTCGTGTATGACGACGTCGCTTCTATTGACTTCACCCCGGGAGCACACAAGCTGATTACCGCTCTTGGAAGCGAGTACACTGCGCAAGCCGTGATTTTGGCTACGGGCTCTGCATATCGTCACTTGAATGTTCCTGGTGAAGAGGAATTGTCTGGACACGGTGTCAGTTGGTGTGCCACCTGCGACGGGTTCTTCTTCAAGGACCAACACATCGCAGTGGTAGGTGGAGGCGACTCCGCACTTGAAGAAGCAACCTTCCTTACCCGTTTCGCTTCAAAGGTGACCCTCATTCACCGTCGGCAGGAATTCCGTGCTTCGGTGGCCATGCAAAAGCGCGCTCAAGCGGACCCTAAGCTGGAGTTCCTCCTGGATTCTGAAGTTGCCTCTATCCACGGTGACTCCTCTGTCACGGGCTTAACTGTTCGCAACACGGTTACCGGGGAAGAATCTGAACTTTCAGTCACTGGTCTGTTTGTAGCGATCGGATCAGACCCACGCACCGATCTTTTCAAAGAAGCTCTCGACCTGCGCGAGGACGGATACCTGGCAGTCGACGGACGAACGTCCAAGACTTCGATCCCGGGTGTTTTTGCCGCTGGTGACGTCATCGATCCCTTCTATCGGCAAGCAGTCACAGCAGCTGGTTCCGGATGCGTGGCAGCCCTTGACGCCGAACACTACCTAGCAGAACTCATTGACCAGTCATAACAAAGGAGAAAACATGGCACAGGAAGTAACCGACGCAACATTCAAGGAAGAAGT
>CABTZC010000303.1 GCA_902489185.1 uncultured Brevibacterium sp.
CCTGGCCGGTTTCGCTGTGACCGACAACGGATGGGTGCAGTCGTACGGAAGCCGCTGTACCCGCCCACCGATCTTGTTCGGTGATGTCCACCGGCCAGAACCCATCACGGTGCCCTGGTCAACCTACGCTGCGAGCCTGACCGATAAGCCGGTCAAGGGAATGCTCACCGGGCCCGTGACGATCCTGTCATGGTCGTTCGTCCGTGACGACGTGCCACTGTCAACGGTTGCAGAACAGATCGGGTTGGCGCTGTCTGACGAGGTCGCTGAACTGGAATCGGCTGGGATTCGGATCATCCAGATCGACGAACCGGCGCTCCGCGAACTCCTGCCGCTACGTGCAGATAACCGTGCGGACTACATCGCCTGGGCAGTGGATGCGTTCCGCTTGTCGAGCATCAGCGTAGACCCAGGCACGCAGATTCACACGCACTTGTGCTATTCGGAGTTCGGCCAAGTGATCACAGCGATTGACGCCCTGGACGCGGACGTCACCAGCATCGAAGCCGCCCGGTCACGCATGGAACTCCTGGCAAGCCTCGACCCAGAAGACTTCGACCGGAGCGTGGGACCGGGTGTCTACGACATCCACTCGCCGCGTGTGCCAACCGTGGAAGAACTCACGAGTCTGCTCGAGGCAGCGATCACGCACGTGCCGCGTGAGCGACTGTGGGTGAACCCGGACTGTGGTCTCAAAACCCGTAAGTACGACGAAATCCGCCCAGCGCTCGCACACCTGGTTGAGGCGCGCAACGCTGTACGCGCCACACTTACGGTGTGACGCTGGGGGCTTGGAAATTGCGTTGGGCGTGCCTGAAATAGGCACGCCCAACGGGTATTGAGCAAACGTTAACGATTGATTTCTGGCGGGGTGTCATTGTTATCCGTGTCTTCAACGGTGCCTTCAATGACATCACCTCGGCCGTCGTTACTGGGGTTGGAATATGCGCGTTCACGTTCTGCCACAGCTTGTGCGCTCTTGCCGAACTTGAAGCCCAACGCCAAACATGCAGCGCCCACAAAGATCAGAACCGTAGCGACCACAGTGAGCAACGCCAGAGTGCTTTCACGCGGGAACACCACGATCATGACCGAACCGGCGAACGCCAACACACCACAGATCACAAAAGCGATCCACGAACGGTTCCCCGTAGGCTTGATGACCAAACCAGTCGTGAGCAGTCCCATAGCAATGAGGAACACAGCCAGGGACACGATCACCAGGATGATCGACGCGAAAACACCGGGCAACATGGCGATAATGACACCCAAGATGATCTGAATGATCCCTTTACCCATGGACAGTTGGGCGCCTGGCACACGCCGTGCGCGCAACCACAAGAAGAGCGAAAAGAGACCGTCAGCGATCAACCATCCGGCGAAAATGTATGCCACGACCACAAAGGACTGTCCCGGCCATACCAGGATTGCCAGTCCAGCTAGTACTGCGAAAATACCCTGCGCTAAGAAAAAGTTACGAGCCTGACGATAGATCAGCGATAACATTGCACTCCTTTACGCGTGTACCTGTATAGCGTTTGGCGAACCTGATTTATTCCGTTTTATCCTGCAACGCCAACAGCTCACGCCCAACAGAATACGCCTCTACAGCGGCGGGTAAGGACCCCGGTTTGCCTGATGAAAACACGTGTGTGAGACGGCCCGTGGGAGGCGTGGAAGCTTGCGGAGTAGCGGGAACTTGGGGTGACTGCGGGTCTGAAACCACCTCGGCGGGGTCTTCAGAAACCACCTGCGTGGCGAGCCTGCGCGCCAACTGGCGGGCAACCGCCGGGGGCGAATCAAACAGGGCGACGGGACGGTCAAACGCTGCCTCAATGCGGTCCGCGACCAGCCCGTAGTGCGTGCACCCCAGCACAATGGACTGGGCTTCCCGAGGTGTCGCGGTGACGGCGGCGGAAAGGGCGATATCGATGGTTTCCCGCCCCCCCGCCCCAAACACCCCCGACCGGGGAAGCCGATACCGAGCGTACGTGATACCACCAGTTCCATCTACCCCCGCCCGTCGTTCCCCCGCGCTTGTTCCCACGTTCGCTCCCGCAGGCTCACCTCCACCGCCCCCCGGCTCGCCGCCGCGCTCTCACCCCCACCGCCCCCGGCTCGCCGCCCGC
>CABTZC010000304.1 GCA_902489185.1 uncultured Brevibacterium sp.
GAAGAACGGCGACGTTGTCGAGGTGTTCACGTCCAAGGACGAAAACGCTGGGCCATCGCGTGACTGGTTAGCATTTGTTGCGTCGCCGCGTGCGCGTAACAAGATTCGCCAGTGGTTCTCTAAAGAACGGCGTGAAGAGGCCGTGGAAAACGGTCGCGACCAGTTGGCGCGTGCGATGCGCCGCCACCACTTGTCGGCTGAGCGACTCATGAGCCAAGAAGCGTTAGTGGTTGTTGCTAATGAGCAGCGGTTGCCTGATGTGACGGCGTTGTACGCCGCGATTGGGCAAGGCACGATTTCGGCAGCCCACGTGGTTGACTTGTTGGCCAAGGAAGTCGACAGTTCGCAGGATGACGCAACCGAAGCCACGATCCCGCCTGCGAACCCCACGGGCAAGTCTCGTGGGCACCACTCCTCGTCTGAAGGCGTGCGCGTGGTTGGCGTCGATGACATCCTCATTAAGCTGGCCCGGTGCTGCACTCCGGTTCCCGGTGACCCGATTACCGGGTTTGTGACGCGCGGGTCTGGAGTTTCGGTTCACCGTAAGGACTGCACAAACGTGGCGTCCTATGATGCGGAGCGTCTGGTGGAAGTCGAATGGAACGACGCGTCCTCAGGCGTGTACTTGGTGCAGATCCAGGTGGAAGCCCTGGACCGCGCAGGGTTGCTGTCAGACATTACGCGCGTGCTGAGTGAAACTCACGTGAACATTTTGTCTGCGTCTGTTGCGACGTCGAAGGCACGGGTGGCGCAGTCCCGGTTTGTATTTGAGATTGGGGACGCGAGCCATTTGGACAATGTGCTCAACGCGGTTCGCAAAGTCGATGGTGTGTTCGACGTATACCGCTTGAAGTCAACCTAGATGAGCGATCAGCGGGTCAGCGCTGTGAACAAGTTTTCGTAGCCGGGACAAGCGTGGGCGGCGGTACAGTCCGCGCAGGAACGTCGCGAAGTTTACGCGAGACTCCGCAGGAATTCGCAGCAGCAGATCCCGTGCGCGTGCCACACTGGTGTCAGGTGGTACGCGGTCTTCGCACAGGTCAAACATGAGAGCGTACAGTGTGACGGGTTCGGACGTCACATCGTTTCTCCCCAGTTTGACGGTATGTCCTTTGGGAACCAGGTTGTCGCGCATACGGAGCCCGTTGCGGATTGTGCGCACTCGCTTGCGCTTGGTTGCGGATACCGAGGTGGTTTCCGGCGCGAGGCCTTCTCCCCACCACACCCAGTAGGCAGTTTCGTGGGAGAAAGCTACATGGTTGATGGGTGGCGTGGTGAGTGCGTTACTACGTACGGTGGGTGTCACCGGTTCACCGGAGGCCACCCAGCACTGACGTGTCAGCGGGGTTACAAGCCCGTCGAGCTCGAGTGAGATGAGCTGATGGTGTGAGAGTCCTTCTCCCGTTCTGAACAGTTGTGTCATGTAACAACTGTGACCGTTTCTGTGGTCGATTCATAGAGGGGGAGAAGGATCTGTGGATAACTAGTTGAGCTCCTGGGCGGTCTTGCTCAGCTGGTCGTACCACGCCTGCTTGGTGTTGAGAGCTTCTTCAGCGTCAGCGATGCGTTTGGAGTCACCCTTTTCACGTGCGGACTCGAGTTCTTTGCGCAACTCTTCAAGAGCGTCTTCGAGCTGAGCCATGACACCGCTGGTGCGGGCCTTGGTTTCAGGGTTGGTGCGTTTCCATTCGGCACTTTCAGCGTCGGCGAGTGCGCGCTCGATTTCGCGAAGTCCGCCTTCCATGCGAGATACATCGGCACGGGGAACACGGCCGGCATCTTCCCACTTTTCCTGAATGACGCGCAGTTTAGTGCGGGTCGTTTCAATGTCCTCGATCGGTAGCAGGGCGCGCGCTTGTTCCAGAAGTTCCTCTTTCACCTTGAGGTTCTCTTGGTATTCGGCGTCGAGGGCTTCGTTCTGTGCGTTCCGTGCGTTGAAGAACACGTCTTGGGCTGCGCGGAAACGTGCCCACAGAGCGTCGTCTTCCTTGCGACGTGCGCGAGGAGCGGCCTTCCACTTGTCGACGAGCTTGCGGTATTTGGCCGCGGTTTCGCGCCAGTCGGTGGAGTTGGACAGGGACTCTGCTTCCGCGACGATGCCTTCCTTGATGCGCTTGCCTTCTGCGGA
>CABTZC010000305.1 GCA_902489185.1 uncultured Brevibacterium sp.
AGACGCCAATCGAGCCCGGACTCCCGCCTCGGTCACCAAAGTCCTCACCGCCACGGCCGCCCTGGACGCGCTGGGGCCCTCCACACGGTTCACCACAGAAACCCTGCTCGACGGTGACACCCTGTTCCTCAAGGGCGGGGGAGACGTCTTACTCGGATCAGGCAAATCCGACCCCAACTCCATCATTGGGCACGCAGGGTTGGGCACCCTGGCAGAAACCACCTCGGCGTTCTTAAAAGACCGAGGTCGCACCTCCGTGACGCTGCGCGCAGACGTCTCCCGGTATAAGGGCGCCGACTTCCGCACAAAGTGGGAGCGCGTAGACATTGGCATGGGCAATATCGCTCCAGTCAAACCACTCATGGTGGACGCGGGACTGGTGTCACGCGCACGCTTTTCTGCACGCGAACACGACCCCGTTGACCGCGCCGTCAAAGACTTTGCGAAGGCGCTCAAGAAACGCGGTATCGACGTGAAGGTGAAAAAGCCCCAGGCGGCACCAGAGTCTGCAGAAAAAGCCGCCCAGGTGGAATCGGCCCCGGTCAGTAGCGTGATTCGATACATGCTGTTGCACTCCGACAATGTGGTCGCGGAAAACCTGGGTGTTGAAGTGGCCATTAAACGCGGCGACAAACCTGGGCTTGCGGCCTCGCCTCAAGCGGTTCTCAACCAACTCAAGGACATGGACCTGGACACTGCATCGATCACCCTGGACGACACCTCAGGGCTCATTTACGACAATCGCATTTCGCCTCACGAACTCACCCAGATCATCACGAGTGTCGCCCAAAGGGAAGAGTTGGCCGAACTCCTCCCCAACCTGCCGGTAGGAGGACTGTCCGGGACACTCATCGAGCGATACACCGACCCAGAAACGAAGCCCGCGGCAGGCGTCGTCAGCGCCAAAACCGGAAGTCTGGCCACCGTGACCAGCCTGTCGGGTGTGGTCACCACCAAGGACGGCCGCCTTCTCACCTTCACCATCATGGCCGACGACTTAGAGCCTGGCGGTTCAGGCGAAGCGCGTCAAGTGGCAGACCGGGCCGTAAGCGCACTCGCAGAATGTGGGTGTACCGGGTGAACGAAAAACCTTTTCACGTGCCCACTGTGGTGCGCACCGGACGTGAGTTGACAGCCCCAGGTCCCATTCCAGACGCAGACACCGCCCGCACCCTGGTGCAGGACCTGCGCGAAGCTGCGGACCCCTCGGTCGATTTGGTTCTCCGCACCGTTAACCTGCCACGGGAGTGGGAAGACAGCGTCCGCAACACCGTCACCGGCGACACCGTTCTAGTGGTCGACCGGGTGGGGTGGCTCACCGCTAACGCGCAGACATTCGCAGAACTTGGCGCCAGTTTCATGACCCCGCCCAAGCCTTCGATCTTCCGCATCAACCCGGTGGTACGCGTGGGTTCTGCGCAACTCGGCACAGTGCTCGCAGTCCTTGCTGGGCGCGTCCTGGGTCAGTTCGACCCGCTGGGTTCCCACCGCAGGCTCATGCTGGTGGCCCCCAACGTGCTGGAAACTGAGCGGCGACTCGAAGTGAAACCCCGCGACTTCCGCCTATGGGTGACCCTGCACGAAACAACCCACCGCGTGCAGTTCGCCATGGCCCCGTGGCTACGGGACTACATGATCGAACGAGTGAGCGTCCTGGTACGAAAGTCCACACAGGACGAAAACTGGATCGAAGCACTCAAAGGCGGATCCCTGCTCGACGCCATCACCACCCCCGACAAACGCAAAGCCGTCAACGAAATCACCGCTGTCATGAGCGTGCTCGAAGGCCACGCGGACGTCGTCATGGACTCGTGCGGGCCCTCCGTGATCCCCACTGTCGCCAAAATCCGCCGCGCATTCGACCGCAGGCGAGCCACCAGCGTCAACGGGCTCAACAGGCTTCTGGGATTCCAAAACAAAATGGAGCAATACACCACGGGTGCTGCATTCATCCGCGCAGTCGTGAAACACCGCGGGCACTCCGGCCTGCACCCACTGTGGCAAGCGCCTGAAAACCTGCCAACTAAGGCGGAACTGGGCAACCCTGAACTCTGGCTGGAGCGCATCCGTGCCTAGACGACCCCGGCTGGATCCCGCCTCGGCGAAAATCCGCAA
>CABTZC010000306.1 GCA_902489185.1 uncultured Brevibacterium sp.
GGAGTCTGCTTCTTGGGAGCGTGTGATTGGGAGTCAAGCTGTGGACTGGTACCAGCGATCACCGTGCGAGCCTTTGAAACGGCCTTTCGAAGTTGGTTCTTCGCCCAGATTTTCTTGCCCAAAATGTCCGCCTCTGCTTTTGTGCTGTGTGACTTCGAAGTCTGATGATACCGGCGTTGACTGTGTTTGATGCCCGACATGCCCGCGACTCGCATATATGAGAGTGTCACCCTTAGGGTGCAGTGGCTTTATCTTGTTTGTTTCATCATTCGGTTTGCTCCGTGTTAAGCTAACGTTTGCCGTTTTTCCGGCCGCGGTTCCATAGTGCTCGATGTAGAAGACTCGGGCGCCGCGCAACGAACATGTAAGGAGCAGCTAATGGCCCTTGATCCTAAGGTCAAGCAGGAAATCATCAAAGAATACGCAACTCACGAGGGCGACACCGGCTCTCCTGAGGTTCAGGTCGCTGTTCTGTCACGTCGTATCTCCGACCTGACTGAACACTTCAAGACTCACAAGCACGACCACCACTCACGCCGTGGTCTTTTGCTTCTGGTTGGTCAGCGTCGTCGTCTGCTCAAGTACCTGGCTGATGTTGACATTGAACGCTACCGTGCACTGATCGCACGCCTGGGTCTGCGTCGCTAAAGTTTCATCGTTTACGTATGTGAACGAACTGCTGAAATCCCTCACCCTTGCGGGTGGGGGATTTTTGTTGCCCTCTTGATAGACTGACAAAGTCCATGTCGCGGGAGCATGATCCGGTGGTCGACAGTGGCCTCCGCGGTGTAAAGATCGCGTGGGTCTCGATCGATGACCGGGTAGACGCGCACAGAAGAATAGGCGCCCCGCGGTCCATCAATGAACGGAGACATCTTGGGAATCAATCCCGAAACCGCTGTTGCAGTTATTGACAACGGCAAATTTGGAAAGCACGAAATCGAATTTGGCACCGGACGCTTGGCCCAGCAGGCCGCAGGATGTGCCACCGCAACTCTTGACGGCGAAACCACACTGCTTTCAGCGACCGCCGTCAGCAAGAACCCACGCGAAGGGTTCGACTTCTTCCCACTCACCGTTGACGTGGAAGAACGCATGTACGCAGCCGGGAAGATCCCTGGCTCGTTCTTCCGCCGTGAAGGACGCCCCACCACCGACGCAATTCTGGCGTGCCGCCTGATTGACCGTCCGTTGCGCCCCTCCTTCGTGAAGGGACTGCGTAACGAAGTGCAGATCGTGGTCACGGTGCTGTCCATGCACCCAGACCACCTGTACGACACACTCGCAATCAATGCAGCTTCCATGTCCACCCAGCTTGGGGGACTTCCATTCTCTGGCCCTATCGGTGGTGTGCGCATCGCTCTCATCGACGGCCAGTGGGTCGCGTTCCCCAACTACTCGCAGCTGGAAAACGCTGTCTTCGACATGGCCGTTGCCGGTCGCGTTGTGGGTGACGACGTCGCCATCATGATGGTCGAAGCAGAAGCTAGCGAAAACTCCTGGGACCTCATCCAGGGTGGCGCACAGAAGCCTACGGAAGAAGTTGTCGCTGAAGGTCTCGAAGCCGCTAAGCCATTCATCCGTGAGCTCGTGCGTGCGCAGCAAGAACTCGCCGACCGTGTTGCCAAGCCAACGGCAGAATTCGAACTCTTCAAAGACTACGAAGACGACGTCTACGAAGCTGTACGCGAACTCGCGTGGGACAAGCAGACCCAGAACTTCCAGATCGCTGACAAGCAGGAACGCGAAGCAGCGGGAGATGAGCTGCTCGACTCACTGCTCAACGACCTCGGCGAGAAGTTCGAGGGCCGCGAATCCGAAATCGTAGGCGCTCTGAACTCCATGACCAAGGAGATCGTGCGCAAGCGCATTCTGACCGAACGCGTGCGCATCGACGGCCGTGGCCTCAAGGACATTCGCCCGTTGTCTGCCGAAACCAACATTCTGCCTCGCGTTCACGGTTCGGCCCTGTTCGAACGTGGCGAAACCCAGATCATGGGTGTCACCACGCTGGACATGCTCAAGATGGAACAGCAGATCGACTCACTGACACCAGTGACGTCCAAGCGTTACATCCACCACTACAACTTCCC
>CABTZC010000307.1 GCA_902489185.1 uncultured Brevibacterium sp.
CCGCCTGCGGTCACGAGCAGTTCCTTCCCCCGCCCCGTCACCGTGAGGTAGCCTTCGTCGTCCAGTTTCCCGAGGTCGCCCGTCTTGTACCAGCCGTCGTCAAAGGCCTCCTCGGTCGCCTCCGGGTTATCGAGGTAGCCGTGGAACACGTGAGGACCTTTGATCTGAATCTCACCTGATTCCACGACTCGCAAAGAAGCACCCGGGAAAGCGGTTCCCACAGTGCCAACCTTCAAGTGACCGGGTAGGTTCACGGACGTGGGAGCTGCGGTCTCGGTTGCGCCGTACCCTTCAAGAATGTGAATGCCGAGCCCACGATAGAAGTGCCCCAACCACTGCCCCAGCGGCGCGCCACCGCAAATCGCGTACGCAACATCGCCACCCAGGGCCTTGCGCAGTTTCGAGAACACCACTGCGTCTGCCACCGCATGCTGGACCTTCAGACCCAGCCCGGGGCCACCTCGGTCTTGGGCCACCGAGTACGCATGCGCGACACGAGACGCCCAATCGAAAATCATCTTCTGCAGCTTGCCTGCGTTGCGCGCCTTGTTAAACACGGTCTCAAAAACGCGGGGGACGGCCAGGAGCCATGTTGGTTTGAAATCGCCGAGGTCGTCCACGACCGTCTTCATCGACGGCGTGTACCCCACGACGCACCGGCTGTACAAGCACACGAACTCAATAAACCGACCAAACACGTGCGACAGCGGCAAGAACATGAGGATGCGGCTATCCTGACCGGCCAGAACTGTCCCGCCCAGTGCCGGGTTTTCCACACCGTTGACGGCGTGGTGCATGAAGTTTGCGTGGCTCAGTAGCGCGCCTTTGGGGTTTCCCGTGGTTCCCGAGGTGTACACGATGGTTGCGATGTCATCGGGCTGGAGTGCGTGGATGCGGGTATCGACCTCGTCCTGCGGGGTCTCTTTTCCGGCACCTTGGAGGCGTTTCACGTCTCCCCTGTCGATCACGTGGAGGTCCAACGACAGTTTCTCTACGACAGGGGCGGTGACATTCGCATACTCTTCCGACTCCACGATCAGCGTGGTCAAGTCCGAGTTCTCTGCGATCCATTCCACTTGCTTGGTGGAGCTCGTTTGATAGATGGGGACCACTACCCCACCGGCGCACATGATGGCCAGGTCGCATACGACCCAGTCGTAGCTAGTGTTGCCCATAAGACCCACACGGTCGCCAGGCTTCAGCCCGTGGCCGATCAATCCCCGCGCCATGGTGAACACGTCACGGGCGTAGTCACGCACGGTGATCTGCTCAAACATGCCCGATACACCACGGCGTTCACAGTAGACGTCGTTCGGGTAGTCCCGTAGACGTTCGACAAGGACCGCCGGAATGCTCGCCGGGTAGGACAGATTTTCTTCGACAGGCGTCGACGCTTCGCGAACTGACACGTAGACCTTCAGGTGTTGGAGAGACTTTACAACCGTTCAGTTTACGTTTGATAGCGCGTTTATACGAACCGCGTGGCGCACCAATTTTGAGTTCGTTTAAAAAGCTGTTACTGTTAATTCTCGTGCTCAGCACGATATTCCTCCGTAGCTCAGTTGGCAGAGCATTCGACTGTTAATCGAAGGGTCGCTGGTTCGAGCCCAGCCGGGGGAGCATAAATAGAGCGGGACGCGCAGTGCGTGTCCCGCTTTTTAGTATCTGCGCCTACCCGCTACGCACCCTCACTTCAGCACGTACCTCAGGAAAATTTCGCTCCCCTGGCGAAGCACCGAGGTGAGCGTCACCCTGGTCGGATGTTCTGCCTCGGAGTGCGCAATTCGAGGCGCCTCACCGGCAACAATCCACGGCGCCACCGTCACACATAGCTCGTTCACCACACCCGCGCCAACGAACTCACCAAACACCCGCGGACCACCTTCACCGTGAACGTGAGTCAACCCCCGGGCCTTCAACTCCTCAACCACCCTGACAGGAGACACGGAATGCTCGCCCGCGACAACGACCTCGGCGACATCTGCCAACCGCTCCCGCTTCCCAACCGGGGCAGCCTCACTCGTCACCACCACGGGCCGCACAGGCGCGCTACTGAGCCACGCAAACTTCATGCACCACGCCGTCAA
>CABTZC010000308.1 GCA_902489185.1 uncultured Brevibacterium sp.
CCCCCGCCGAGGTCGCAGCGACAGTTGCTGCGACCTCGGCGCTTTCTTGTTGCTGACCTACAAACGTTTTGTGCAAAAACATGTAGCATGTGCTCATGCTTTCGACTTCTCCCAAGCCCGGAAACCTCAGCGCTGATCGTTCCGGACGTGACGACACAATTATGCGGCTCCAGAAGGGCAAGGATGCCCTCGCCCGGCTGACCGCAGGCCGGATCGAAGCGCAGTTGCCGTGGTTTCGTAGGCTTTCGCCTTCAGAACGTAAATGGGTTGTTCACTTAGCGCATGCAGGAATCACGTCGTTCATCGAGTGGTACCGCAACCCCGACGCTCCGGTTGGGATTGTTTCGGAGATTTTCCACAACGCGCCACGCGAACTCATGCGCACGATTTCACTCCAGCAGACTCTGCAACTGTTGCGCGTCGTGGTTGAAGTTGTCGAGGAGCATGTGGCTCAGTTGGGTAACCCGACTGACCTGGACAGTTTGCGTGAAGGCGTTTTAGTTTTCTCGCGTGAAATCGCGTTTGCTGCCGCCGACGTGTACGCACGTGCCGCCGAGGCCCGCGGAAGTTGGGATGTTCGTCTCGAAGCGATGGTGATTGACGCGCTTATGCGCGGCGACTCGGTTGATGAGTTGGCCAGTAGGACTGCCGCGTACGGGTGGCGATCGAAAGCTGCTGTGCATGTCATTATTGGTCGCGCATCTGCCCGCACGTTCAAGGGTGGTTTGAGTGAAGTGCGGTCCGCCGCTCAGCGGGCCGGTGAAGACGCGCTTGTGGGGATTCACGACAATCGTTTGTTGATTGTCCTGGGTGGTGCCACTGATATTGACCGTGCAGTGGGTCAGCTGCTGCAGTACTTTGGGCCGCAAGAGGTGGTGATTGGCCCTCAGGTGGCATCGTTGGCCGAGGCGGGAGCAAGTGCCGCTGCCGCGTCCTGGGCACTGCGGACCGCGTACGCGCGCCCTAACTCACCACGCCCGGTGTTTGCGTCTGACCTGTTGCCAGAACGCGCGATGGCCGGGGACCAGACCGCAGTAAATGAGCTGGTGCGGAAGTTTTATGAGCCTCTCTCTGTGGGCAGTGGCCAGTTGCTCACGACCGCTGAGAACTACGTGGATTTTGGTGGTTCTTTGGAAGCGACAGCGAAAGCGTTGGAGGTGCACCCGAATACGGTGCGGTATCGGCTCAGAAAGATTCAGGAACTCATCGGGCTTGATGCGACTCAGGCGCGTGCTGGTTTTGTTCTGCGAATCGCTTTGGTGTTTGGCAGACTGACAGAGGGCATGTAATTGTTGATTGCTCACAAAAACACAGTGGTGTAACCATAAGTCGCTAAGCTTTCACACAGTACTTTGTCCGTATATGAGACAACGTCTCGAATGGGAGAATAATGCTCGTCGTTGCATGTCCAGGCCAAGGGGCACAAAAGCCCGGCTTTTTACATTCGTTCCTTGAGTCCCCCACCTTCCGGGAATCAATCGAAGCCGCTGGCCACGCATGTGGAATTGATTTGGTGCAACACGGCACCGAATCCGATGAAGAAACAATTAAGGACACAGCCGTTGCCCAACCGCTTTTGGTTGCTGCTGCGATTGCAACGTTTAACGAACTGTTCGCAGGTGACACACTTCCCCAGTTTGTTGCTGGTCACTCGGTAGGTGAGATCGGTGCTGCCGCTGTTGCTGGGGTTCTGAGCTCAGAGGACGCGATGAAGTTTGTCAACGTGCGTGCCCAGGGCATGGCTGAAGCATCGAACGCTGAGCCAACCGGCATGGCCGCTGTCGTGGGTGGCGTCGCCGAAGACGTCATCAGCGCGATTGAAGCGGCTGGACTAGCCCCAGCGAACGTTAACGGTGGCGGTCAAATAGTTGCGGCAGGCAGCCTTGAAGCGATTGAGAAGTTTGTTGCAAACCCACCGGAGCGCGCCCGTGTTATTCCTTTGAAGGTGGCTGGCGCGTTCCACACCGAGTACATGAAGTCTGCTCAGGCTCCATTGGCTGAAATGGCGGGCGGGACTTTGGGGGCATAACCCCGGGGGTTGGGTTTTTTCCACCCCGGTGGGTGAACCCACCC
>CABTZC010000309.1 GCA_902489185.1 uncultured Brevibacterium sp.
CGGGCCGGCACGTGGAACCACGAACTGTGCGTGGGCGACCACAACGGCATGTTCACTGATGCCACCGGTCTACTCACCAACGGCATGGAACTGGTCATCAACGCGTGGAACGAAGCCCACGAAGACGGCTGGGAATGGAATGACATGACCATGTACGTCACTCATCAGGTCTCCAAAATCCACACCAACGAGATGGCCAAGACCGCTAGCTTGGACCTCAACCGCATGCCCATCACCTTCCCCGAACTCGGCAACGTGGGACCAGCGTCACTGCCCATCACACTGGCCCGCAAAGTTGACGAGCTCGAATCGGGCGATCGTATCCTGGCCATGGGCGTTGGATCCGGGCTCAACACCGCAATGACTGAAATCGTCTGGTAAAACAAACCGTCGAAAGGCAGGACGTGTCCCACCCTTCACAGGCGGCGTTCGAAGCCGCCCCGGCAACCACCCCACCTGACCTCGCCGAATGGGACCCACAGTGGTCACGCGTCGTAACGGTTCCCACCTTCGACGGCGAACGTTCGTTCCACGTGCTCGACACCCTGCCTGCGTTACGTGAACGTGGCCTCGAACCCACTGGAACGATCGTCGCCCTGCACGGAAACCCCACGTGGTCGTACCTGTGGCGTCGCCTGGCCCAAGCCACAGTGGACGCAGCGGGTCAACCCGGAGCGCGCACCTGGCGCGTCATCGCCCCCGACCAGCTGGAAATGGGGTACTCGGAACGCATCGAGCACTCCAACCTGCCCACGCCCCTGGGTGACGATCCCACGCAGCGCCGCATCGCGCAGCGTGTCGCGGACTTTGACGCTGTGATCTCACAGTTGACCGCCGAGGTGTCCGCCACCTCGGGCGCGGACCACCCCCTGGTAACGCTGGGACACGACTGGGGCGGGGTGCTGTCGCTCACCTGGGCGGCCCGCAACCAGGACCGCGTCGCCGCCGTCATGACGCTCAACACCGCGGTGTGGCACGACGACAACGAAAACATTCCGGCGGCCCTGCGCGCGGCACTCACCGGACCGGTTTTGCCGTACTCCACCGTGCGCACGGATGCCTTCCTGCGCGCCACCTTGGCACTGTCGAACTCCATGCCGGCCGAGGTCGCAAACGCCTACCGCTCGCCGTACCAGACGGCGGCCGAACGTCACGGGATCGGGCAGTTCGTCGCGGACATTCCAGCCACCTCGGACCACCCGTCGTACGATGAACTGCAGAAACTTGCCCGCGACATTGCCACGATTGAAGCACCGGCGTTGATTCTGTGGGGCCCCAAGGACCCGGTTTTCCAGGAACGGTACCTGCGCGATTTGCGTGCACGACTCCCCCAGGCCGATATCCACCGGTTCGAACGCACCAGCCACTTGTTCGCGGAAGATGTGGACTACGCCTCGACGATTCTGCAGTGGCTTGAGGCTACACCTCCGGTTGACGAGGAGGTTGCGGGTGCGGCTGGTGTGGCCGGTGCGCGTGCGGTGGCGGATGTGCAGGCTGTGCCTCACCCCCACACTGCCGACGCCAGCACCGCCCACGACGTCCCCATGATCTTTGACGCCCTAGACGCCCGCCACACCGACCCATCCGTGGCCAGCGTGGACATGAGCAAGGACCAGGCCATTAGCTGGGCGCAGCTGAGCCACGTGGTGGATGCGATCGCGTTGAGCCTACAGGAAAAGGGGCTCAAGCGCGGCGACCGCGTGAGCCTCTTGATCCCACCCGGCAACAATCTCACCGCCGCCGCGTACGCCGTGCTCAAAGCCGGAGGTGTCGTGGTGGTTGCCGACGCCGGCCTGGGTGCCGCGGGCATGACCCGGGCGGTGAAGGCCTCGGATCCGCAGTGGATTATTGGTGAGGCGCCCGGCCTGACCCTGGCCCGAGGTGCAGGCTGGCCCGGTCGCCGTGTTTCCGTGACCCCGCTCAACGCACTCACGCGTCGCTTGTTGGGGGTTGAGACGTCGATGACTGAGATGTCGCGTCGCTGGGTCAAGTCCCATGAGAAGGTCCAAACGCCGCAGCTGGACGACGACGCGGCCGTGCTGTTTACCTCCGGGTC
>CABTZC010000310.1 GCA_902489185.1 uncultured Brevibacterium sp.
GCGTGTACGGCGGGTAGTCCTCCGGGTTGTCGTGTGATTTCACGGCGACGTCGTATGCGACGCGTTCGCGTGTGTGGGCAACGTCTGTGCCGGCCCCGTAACGGCTTCGGGACACGATGAACAGCACCGCACCCAGGGCGAATACCAGGATGGATGTCCACACGTTGAGTCGTAAGCCCAAGATGTGTTCTGCGGTGTCGATACGCAGGGCTTCGATCCACACGCGCCCCAGAGTGTAGTAGCAGATGTACGCGTAGAACACTTGCCCGTGCTTGAGCCGGAACTTTTTGCCCGCCCAGATGAGGAGTACCGCGCCAATAGCGTTCCACACGCTTTCGTACAGGAACGTGGGGTGGAACAGCGTGTCCGCGGGCAGTGAGGGGTCGGGCCAGTTGGGGCTGGCCGGGTCAATCTGCAATCCCCACGGAAGAGTGGTGGGCGCTCCGAACAGTTCCTGGTTGAACCAGTTTCCCCACCGCCCAATCGCCTGGGCGAGGATGAGGCCAGGGGCGGCCGCGTCAAGGAAAGACGCAAACCGGATCCCATAATGCCGGGCCACCAGATACGCGACCAAAACACCCAGCGCAACAGCACCCCAGATGCCTAAGCCACCGTTCCAAATGTAGAGCGCGGCGACAGGGTCACCACCGG
Organism: uncultured Brevibacterium sp.; assembly: GCA_902489185.1. Taxonomy (GTDB): domain Bacteria; phylum Actinomycetota; class Actinomycetes; order Actinomycetales; family Brevibacteriaceae; genus Brevibacterium. The sequence goes on from CABTZC010000310.1 coordinate 652, forward strand.
GGCCAAAATACGGTGCCGGGGTAGAAAAAACGTGGTACAAACGCCCACCAATGATTCCCGCAGGCACCGTCCACACTGCGATGTTCCACAGGTCATCGGACGTTCCGCCACGGGCGATCCACCGCTTGTTGGTCAGCCACAGAGCAACAACGATTCCCGTCAGAATACACAGCGCGTACGCGTGGATCGTCAGAGGTCCAAGCGAAAACCCACTCCATGTGGGTGACGGGATTCCGTTCATGCGGTAGGTTCCTTCAATGTTCCGGTATGCAGTGACGCCGCCAGTTCACCCACGGCTTCCGGCCCTCCGGAGGTGAGTGCCTTAACCAGCGCCGAGCCCACAATAACGCCATCAGCGTATTCGGCAAGTTCAGCGACCTGCTGAGCGTTGTTCACACCCAAGCCCACGCACACGTGCTCAGCACCGGCTGACTTGAGCCGGTCAACCAGATCACGGGCGTGCGAATCAACCGTGTCACGCGTACCGGTGACACCCATGGTGGATGCTGCGTACACGAACCCGCTCGAAGCGTTCACGATCGTTGCAATGCGTTCAGGCGTGGACGACGGGGCAGCTAAAAAGATCCGGCCGAGGTCGTAGCGGCTAGCCGCATCAATCCAGTCGTGTGCCTCGTCCGGGATCAGGTCCGGGGTGATGATCCCCGCGCCCCCGGATTCGTGCAGGCGCTGAGCGAATGCTTCGACCCCGTACTGGTAGACGATGTTCCAGTACGTCATGACCACGGGCAGGGCCCCGGCTTCAGCAACTGCTGAAACCGCGCGGAACACATCTTCTGTACGGACCCCGTTTTCGAGCGCGGTTTCAGCCGCATGCTGGATCACCGGACCATCCATGCCGGGATCAGAGTACGGCATGCCCACCTCAACGATGTCGCACCCGTTTGTGGCCAGTGCCACCATCGCCTCAATCGACTCATCGACCGTTGGGTAGCCCACGGGCAGGTAACCGATCAGAGCGGCACTGCGACCCTGGTTGGCAATTGTGCCCAGTAGTTCACTCACGGCGGTCATGCTTGCGTCGCCCCTTCGTCAATGTAATTGAACCACTTCGCTGCAGTGGTCATGTCTTTGTCGCCACGGCCAGACAGGTTCACCAGAATCGTGGCATCCGGGCCCAGCCGCTTCCCCACACGCATGGCGCCCGCGAGCCCATGCGAGCTCTCAATAGCTGGGATAATTCCTTCGGTTCGCGACAAGAGCTTAAACGCTTCCATGGCTTCTTCGTCGACCACGGGTTCATAGACCGCACGACCGGACTCAAACAGGTGCGCGTGTTCTGGCCCCACGGACGGGTAGTCCAGACCGGCTGACACCGAGTGCGACGGGAGCGTTTGCCCGTCTTCGTCTTGCAAGATATAGGTTTTGGAACCATGGAGCAC
>CABTZC010000311.1 GCA_902489185.1 uncultured Brevibacterium sp.
CTTGGGCATGTAGTTTGCGCTAGTGTCAAAAGAGACTTCGCACATATCGGCGATTTTTAGGGTGTTATCGCATGCTTCGGGAAGCTCTTTGAACAGGTGCCGCATTTCAGCCGGCGATTTGAGATAGTACCCGGTTCCGGAAAACGCGAATCTGCTTCCACCTTGTTCATACGTTGGCTCGAGCAGTTTTGAACCGGATTGCAGTGCCAGCAAGGCTTCGTGTGCTGTGGCGTCTGACTCATGGGTGTAGTGTAGGTCGTTGGTAGCGACAAGCGGCAGGTTGAGTTCTTTTGCCAGTCTCAACAGGTCTTTGGTGACACGTCGCTCAATTTCGAGTCCGTGATCCATGAGTTCGCAGAAGTAGTAGTCCGCGCCAAAAATCTCCCGGTACTCCCCCGCCGCTTTGCGGGCTTCTTCGTACTGCCCCAAGCGCAGACGGGTTTGGACTTCGCCTGACGGGCATCCGGTGGTTGCGATGAGTCCTTCAGAGTAGTCCTGTAGAAGTTCCCGGTCTAAGCGTGGGCGGTTACCCAACGCGGAGTCCAATGACGCCCGGGAGGAGGCCTTGAACAGGTTCTGCATCCCACGGTTATTGCGTGACAGGAGTGTCATGTGCGTGTAGCGACCACCACCTGACACGTCGTCGGAGCGCTGTGATTCGTCGGTACGCCACTTCACGACGGTTTTGTCATTCCGGGCGGTCCCAGGAGTGACGTATGCTTCGACCCCGATGATGGGTTTGATGCCGGCCTTGGTTGCCTGGTTCCAGAAGTCGAACGCACCAAACAGGTACCCGTGGTCCGTGGTGGCTAATGCGTGCATTCCCAGCTCGTTGGTCGCCGCCATGAGGTCGCCCAGACGGGCAGCCCCGTCAAGCATGGAGTACTCAGTGTGGACGTGCAGGTGTACGAAGTCGTCAGCCAATTACCTCACCACTGTGCTGCTCGTAAGCGTTCGAGCGCGGTTTCGAGATCTTGTGGATAGTCGGATGTAAATTCGACGTACTCGCCGGTTTCAGGATGTTCAAAACCGAGTTTGACAGCGTGAAGCCACTGGCGAGTGAGTCCTAGTTTTTGCGCCAGCACCGGGTCGGCTCCGTAGGGTAAGTCTCCACAGCATGGCCTTTTTGTCGCGGACATGTGAACGCGGATTTGGTGCGTGCGCCCGGTTTCAAGTTTGACTTCCACGAGTGAGGCTGACCTGTAGGCCTCGATCACCTCATAGTGGGTAACTGCGTGTTTACCGTCTGTGCGCACCGCATAGAGTCCATCTTTGCGGGGGTGCCTGCCAATGGGCGCTTCTATTGTGCCCACCACGGGATCTGGTAGCCCCTGCACAAGCGCGTGGTAGGTTTTGTCGACGGTCCTGTTTTTGAAGGCGCGTTTGAGCACGGAGTACGCGTGTTCGCCCTTTGCGACCACCATGACACCCGACGTTCCGACGTCTAAACGGTGGACGATGCCTTGTCGTTCAGCCGCCCCCGAGGTGGCAATCTGGTATCCGGCTGCGGCAAGTCCACCTATGACGGTGGGGCCGGACCAGCCAGCTGCTGCGTGTGCCGCGACTCCAACTGGTTTATCTACGACAACAAATGCGTCGTCGTCGTAGATGACGTTCATACCCGGGACGGGTTCTGCGACGATCGACAGTGGTTCTTGCGGTTTGGGCATGGTGACGTCGATGCGTGAACCTGCCATCACACGCATTGACTTTGGCACCTTGGTCCCGTCGACTTCGACGTCGCCGTTTTCGGCCAGCCCAGCAGCTGCTGAACGTGACAGGCCGAGGAGGCGCGACAGTGCGGTGTCGATGCGTTCGCCTTCGAGCCCTTCGGGCACAAGGATCGAGCGTTCCACTATTCTTCCCTCCCGTCGATACTGGTGCCTTTGAGCGTCAGGAGCGCAATGACGACCGCTGCCCCAGTAATTGCAATATCAGCAATGTTGCACACAAAAAAGTACAAATCAATGAAATCGACAACTGCACCGTGCATAAATTGCGGGACTTGCCCGTTTGCTGGC
>CABTZC010000312.1 GCA_902489185.1 uncultured Brevibacterium sp.
CGGTTGTCCGTGCGCAGACCGTTGAGCAGGCGCAGTCCCGCCTCGTCGTTAATGAGCCGGGGGAACATGAACCAGATGATGACGGATACGGCGACTGCTGCCCCAACCGCAAGTGACAGTCCTGCGACTAGAGAGACGGACTCCATGAGTCTCCTTTCGGCGGGGTGATTGGCGGGGCCAGATGGACGGCTTCGTACATAGCAACGGTAGCCCGTTGAACCTCAAGCGTGCTGAGCGACCGGCCGGTGACGCCCACAAAGTGGATGAACTGCGCCACTGCCTGCTCCACTAACATTGCCAGGCCGGAAACCACCTCGGCACCGGCTTGCTTAGCCTTCTCCCCCACTGACCCGTGTGCGTACGCGACGTCTAACACGGTGGCGGAAAGCCGGGTGGGGACGTCCAGGTCCACACCCGTGGGCAGGGTGCTCACGATGATGTCGTGATCCCAGTTGATGTTCTCTAGGCCAGCGTGGGTGGCGTCCATGTCCAGTGATTGGGCGAGGTGGGCAAGGTCAGTGCGGGTCCGTTGGTTGCGCGCATAGATGTCCACGGAGGTGCAGCCCAGTTCTTTGAGGGCGACCAGCGCGCTGGTTGCGGTGGCGCCGGAGCCCACAATGGCCGCCGAGGTGGCAGGAGTTCGCAATGCACCCACGATTCCAGCGACGTCGGTGTTGTAGACGGACGGCGTGGGGGTGTTGACGAACGTGTTGGCGACCCCGGTGGTGGTCACGGTGGGGTCGATGGTCCAGTTTCGTTCGTGCGCCAGGTGGGCCAGGGTAGTCTTCAGCGGCATGGTGCACGACATGCCCACGAGTTCGGGGTGGGTGTCGATGTGGGTGGCCAGCCGATCTTCTGTGAGTTCGACTGCGCCGTACTCCCCCGGTATGCCCAGTGCGGTGAGTGCTGCCGTGTGCAGGTCTGGTGATTTGGAGTGCGCGATGGGTGACCCTGCAACGCACGCGTTGAACCTATCCATTTTTCTTGCGGTGTTCACGCAACCATTTGCGGAACTCTTCGACGTTTTTCTGGTGATCTTTGTAGTTATTGGCGAACTTCACGGTTCCGGCATCAGGGTCGGTTGCCACGAAGAACTGCCAGTCACCCTTGGCCGGTTTCATGGCGGCGCGCACTGCTGGCTCGCCGGGCGAGTTGATGGGACCTGGCGTCCACCCTTTGTGCTTGTACGTGTTGTACGGGTTGTTGCTTGCGCGTTCTTTCTTTGTGGTGGTCAGGTCCTGACGCGCGCCGTGAATGTAGGCCACGGTGGCGTCGGACTGGAGCAGCCCGCTCGTTTGAGACTTCTTTCCCACTCGGTTGATAAACACGCGTGCCACCTTGGCTTGCACCTCGGGGTCGCTGTTGGCTTCGATCTGCACCAGGCTGGCTAGTGTCAAATAGTAGTGGGCGTCGTCGTGTGGGATGGCCAGCTTGTTGAGTTCGTCCTTGGTTTTGTTGACCATGTCCTGAACCAGAGCTTCGACCGGGCGCGACGGGTCGATGTCGTACGTGGCCGGGTACAGGTAGCCTTCCAAGTTGGGCGCGTCGACATCGAGGCCGTAGTCTTTGGGCTTCTTCTTGTCGATAGCCTTGTCGAGTTGTTGTTCGTTGACGCCGGCTTTGATCGCGTTGGCTTTGATGGTTTTGATGGTGTGGCCTTCTGCCACGGTGAGACGGTGAGCCGCGGTGGCTTCTTCTAGTATGTCTACTGCGGCGCTGGAGCTCATGCGTTTACGCATTGTGAACGTGCCGGCCTTAATGACTACACCACGATTTTCGACCTCTTTGAGGAAAGGGTCAGCGGCCCGGATGACGTCTTCTTCGACTAACTGGTTGGCCACTTGACTTGCGGATGCGCCGGGAATCACGGTGATGTTGACTTCACCTTCGCCTTGGCCTTCATAGTCCTTTTTTGCACCGAAGAAACTGGAAAACACGCCGGTGGCCGTGCTGACCGCGACGACGCCGCTCACTCACACCACGACGGCGAGCACAACAAG
>CABTZC010000313.1 GCA_902489185.1 uncultured Brevibacterium sp.
AACGTAAAAACACCCACACCAATAAGCACAACCAGAATGATGGGCGTAAACGCTTTCTCCGGAATCTGGGAGGCAACCAGGGCACCCATCACGGCACCCATGAGTGCAAACATCGCACCGGGCACCGTCACCGATTTATCGACCTTGACCTTGGTCAAGTACGTGGTGGCAGAAACAGTGGTGCCACAGATCGAACCAATCTTATTGGTGGCGACAGCCTGAATCGGCGTCATTCCTGGCACTAACAAAAGCGCCGGAAGCTGAATCAGGCCACCGCCACCTACAACCGCATCGATCCAACCAGCCAACGCACTGGCGAACACCAAAAGCAGAATTGTCGTGATGTCTAAATCGACATGTGCGACGGCCAATGTTCCTGGCTGGCTGAGGATCGCTGCCAGCATGCCTACTGTTCGAGCAATTCGATGTTGTTAACCGTATCCAGCTTCTGCGCGATAGCCTCAACAATCTTCTGCCCTGCTGTTTCAACGGGCAGGTTGGCGGTTTCACCAGTTGCACGGTCACGCAGTTCAACCACGCCGTCTTTGAGGCCACGCCCCACAACAACGACCGTGGGCATGCCCAAGAGTTCAGCGTCACCAAACTTCATACCTGGGCTGACCTTTGGACGGTCATCCAAGAGAACCGTATAACCGGCCTTTTCAATTTCCGCTGTAAGCTCCTCAGCCACGTCGAAGACCTGTGCATCTTTTCCAGTCGCAACAATGTGGACGTCCGCAGGCGCCAAGTTAGCTGGCCACACCAGTCCCTTATCATCCGCGTGTTCTTCAGCAATGCAGGCCAGAACGCGTGACACACCAATTCCGTATGATCCCATCGTGACCACGCGGGCTTTTCCGTTTTCATCCAGAACGGAAAGCCCCAGGGCCTCGGCGTAGCGGGTGCCGAGCTTGAAGATCTGACCCACTTCAACACCGCGTGCCAACTCAAGTGCGCCGGAACCGTCGGGGGCAGGGTCACCGGCGACGACCTCGGCCGCCTCAATGAACTCATCCCCCACAAAGTCACGGCCGGCAACCAAGTCAAACACGTGCTTGTCCGGTTCGTTCGCACCCGTGATCCAGCGAGTGCCGTTCACCACACGCGGGTCCAGGAGGTAGCGGATCTTGGTGGAGCCTGCCAGACCCAGAACAGCCTGATCCAAGCTGTTACCCGGCCCAATGAATCCCTTCACCAGCCCAGGGTGGTTCTCCAGGTCCTCATCGGTTGCGGCCACCAGATCAACTTCACCGGACCCCAACATGCCGGTTCCAGCGGCGCGGCCCAGGTCAACTTCGCGGTCACCAGGCAAACCGATGACAACGACTTCGCGCTTCCCGTCGGGGTGAACCACTGTGCACACCACGTTTTTCAACGTGTCGGCAGCGGTCCAGGGGCGGTCCTCACGTGGGTGGTGTGTGTTAGCAAACTCAACCAGAGTAGCGATCGTGGTGGTTCCAGGGCTGTCCTCGACGTGGGCGGCTGGGGCGTCGGAGTAGTCGATCTCTTCCGGCACCACCGTGGTGACGGCTTCGACGTTTGCCGCGTATCCGCCGTCGGTACGCACGTAGGTGTCCTCGCCCACCTCGGACGGGTACAGGAATTCGTGGGTACCGGAACCGCCCATAGCGCCGGGGGTCGCTTCAACCATGACGAACGGCAACTGAAGCCGGTTGTACACGTTGATGTATGCCTTGCGCATTTTTTCGTATGCAACGTCCAGGCCCGCGTCATCGATGTCGAACGAGTACGCGTCTTTCATGATGAACTCGCGCCCGCGCAATAGCCCCGCGCGTGGCCGAGCTTCATCACGGTATTTGGTCTGGATCTGGTACAGGCTAGCCGGCAGGTCCTTGTACGACGAGTACAGGTCCTTGACCAACAGCGTGAAGGCCTCTTCGTGGGTGGGAGCCAAAAGGTAGTCGGCCTTTTTACGGTCTTTGAGGCGGA
>CABTZC010000314.1 GCA_902489185.1 uncultured Brevibacterium sp.
GACGGTGTCGCGCGAAGTCATCTCAGTCACCCGAGGTGATTTGCGCACCGCCCGCTGGGGTCGGATTACTGGGGTTGTTTACCCACACCCCAGCGCAACAGGACTTCCATACCAGGACGTGACGCTCCGATCCGACGCCGGTGAACTACCCGCGTGGTTCCTTCCCACAACCGACCCCACCCCGTCGGACACGTGGGCGATCCTGGTTCACGGGCGTGCAGGTTCCCGCGCGGAAGGTTTGCGGGCGGCAGGAGTCCTCAACGACCTCGGCGTGCCTTCCTTAGCCATTGCGTACCGCAACGACACCGAGGTGCCCCGCGAAAGCACGTCCCGTTACGGCCTGGGCGACACTGAATGGCTGGACGTGGATGTTGCGATCGACTGGGCGCTGGCCAACGGCGCTAAGAACGTGGTGTTGTTCGGCTGGTCGATGGGTGGTGCGATCGCTTTCCAGGCTGCGTCCCGAGGTCGTCACGTCGACCGCGTGAAAGGTATGGTTTTGGACGGCCCGGTTGTCGATTGGTACAACGTTTTAGACCATCAGGCCCGGAAGAATTTCCTGCCCACGCCGGTTGCGCGTTTGACCTTGGACATGATCACTCGCCCGTGGGCGCGTCCGTTTACCGGTTTGGAAACCCCGCTGGACCTCGACCGGATGGACTGGGTGCGCAGGGCGGCGGAACTGGCCGTGCCCGTGCTGTTGATCCACTCCGATGACGACGAGTTTGTGCCGGTAGGGCCGTCGCGTGCGTTGGCGGCCGTGCGAAACGACCTGGTTACCATGCCACCGTGGAAAAAGGCGCGTCACACAAAAGAGTGGAACGTGGACCCCGTGCAGTGGAACGACGACGTCGCCAACTGGATGACGAGGTTGCTCAACGGCTAGAGTCGCGAGTCTGTACTTTGAGCCGGTACATCATGGACTGGCCGTCGGTGACCAGGCTCAAAACCTCAACGTCTCGCGCAGTTACAATCCCCTCACCGAACAACCGGGGAGCACCCGGGGCGCTCAGCAGTTTAGGTGAGACGGTCAGGCACATTTCATCAATGAGCCCGGCATCCATCCACTGTGCCAACACGCTAGGGCCACCTTCGCACACAAGGCGACGCAGACCTCGGGCAACCAGGGCGTCCTTCACCGCTTGCGGGCTCAAATCGCATTCGAGAACGTCGTCAGCGTGACGGTTCAGGTCCTTAAGAACCCGCGGATCCGAAGTGTTCGTGGCCACCACAACGGGTGAGGTTCCGCGTTCATTGATGCGATCCCACGGAAGGTTCCCGCTGGACGTCACGATCACCATGACGGGGACATGGGCCTGCCCGCGAGCGTGGCGTTGGTCCAGGTGGGCCGGCTTGGCAGACATCCGGGTGAGGCGTTCGGTGCGGACCGTCTGAGCGCCAACGATCACCGCATCGGCCAGTGACCGCACCACGGAAAACACTCGCATATCCGCGGGTGTGGAAACGGAACGCGACAGGCCGTCGGCGCCCGCTACGGCGCCGTCCACACTGATGACCATGTTGGACTGCACTCGGACACCGTCAGCTGGCATGTGGGAGTCGTAGAGGTCGACAAGATGGGGTTCGCCCGAGGTGGGAGGCAGTGGGCGGTGTTGAGGCAGGACCGTCCAGAGGCCTGTGATTGGGTCCGTGGTTGCTGGGGTCACTTGGAGATGAACGCCTGGTCACCCATGACGATGTGCGGGTTCTTGCCCGGGTCAAGATTGCGCAGAAGCCAGGCCATTTCATCCTTTTGCACCGTCACGCACCCGTTGGTCCCTTTTCCGTGATCGACGTGCAACCAGATGCCACCACCGATCTTCTTGCCCTGCGGGCGCTCGGTGTCTGTGGGGGCGGTGCCCGTGACACGGTTGAAGTCGATTGCGATGACGTAGTCGAAAACTTCTGCGTAGTCAGGCCCGTACACGTTCTGCGCGGTTGCCGACA
>CABTZC010000315.1 GCA_902489185.1 uncultured Brevibacterium sp.
GTGTGAATGACGCCGGCCGCCTCGGGAGCGGTCCATCCCTTACGGATAGTCCACGCACGGGCCTCCTTGGGGCCCGCCGTCAGGTAGGTCTGCAAGCCCAGCGTGTCGAAACCAACCCTGGCCAGCTTGTCCAAACCAGGCTCGTCCTGACCAGTGGATTCGAGCATTTCAGCAGCTTCTTCAGGATCCAGCTCAATGAGTTCAGCTTCAAACTTCGCGTCCAAGAAAATCGCCTCAGCTGGAGCAACAAGCTCGCGCATCTTCGCCTGCATAGCTTCGTCGGCCAGCCCGTCCTCATCCGTGTTAAACACGTAAATGAACGGCTTAGCAGTCATGAGTTGCAGTTCCTTGAGCTGGTCAACATCGATACCAGCCTTCTGCGCCCCCTGGAACAGCGTGGTACCACCTTCCAGCAACTCTTTCGCCTGGTCCATCGCCTCAAGGACATCCGGCTCCACAGTCTTACGCTTCACCTCTTTTTCAATCCGAGGTCGTGCGTTCTCCAGAGTCTGCAAGTCCGCAAGGATAAGTTCGGTCGAAATCGTGTCCATGTCGCCAGCGGGGTCTTTCGAACCCTCTACGCGAGTCACATCGGGGTCGCTGAACGCACGCGTGACCTGGCAGATCGCGTCAGCCTCGCGGATGTTGGCCAGGAACTTGTTCCCCAGCCCTTCACCTTCAGACGCACCCTTCACAATGCCCGCAATATCAACGAAGCTCACGGTTGCAGGCAGGATCTTCTCTGAGCCAAAGATCTCAGCCAACCGGTTCAGGCGCGGGTCCGGGAGCGGAACCACACCCACGTTGGGGTCGATCGTCGCAAACGGGTAGTTCGCTGCGAGTACTTCAGCACGGGTCAAAGCGTTAAACATGGTCGACTTACCCACATTGGGGAGTCCCACAATTCCAATAGTTAAAGCCACGGGATATAAGTCTAGCTGAGTACACAACCGCAATATAAGAGACATCCTCGAGTGGCTCCCCTGAATGGCACAATCACGGCATGGTCACTTCTGCCAACCGTACGCGCATCGCACAGCAACTTCGCGCAAACAAGGACACACTTCTTCCGGTCATCATTGACTACGTTCGCAAAGAGTGTCCGCTCTACATCGACGTCACCGATGGGGAGATTGAAGATTCTCTGGAACAAAACATCGAAATGTGTATCCGGGCAGGAGTGACTCGCACCGGAAATTCGGATTCTCACTTTCTCAATTGGGCACAGATCTCACGATCCCGTTTCGAAAAATCGGTGCCCATGGAAGAAATCTTTCAAACCTTCCGGCACAGCATTGAACTGATCGTTGCTGACTTAATTGTTCTGCTTAACGATTCGGGTTGCACTTCATCCGAGCAAACGACTGCGATCACCCAAGTATGGAAGTCCGCCAATGCGTATACAGTCAAACTCGCCCAGGTCTACAACCACCATCAGCACATGCAAGCCTCTCAAGGTCAAGCGCAAAAAGCGATACTTTTTGACGCGGTCAAGAACGGCACCCCACTGGATAGACAATCCCATCAAGCCGCAGACTTCTTCCAGCTCAATAACCGCACACTTTACAGCTACTTCATCGTGGCAATCCCTAAGAATTCAACGCTACCGGCGCATGAGGTTTTAAGGACCTTAGAGTCACGACTGACCAACGGACGTGGAGTGTGCATGGCTACCAGCTCAACTGTCGAGGGGTTCTCCACCGACGCCGTCTCTTTTCCTCACACAAGTATCGCGATTGGCCCACCACGAACCCTGAGCGAGCTCCATTTCTCCTACAACGTGGCTCATCAGATCGCACGCACGTCCGTGGGTCAAAAGCTGGGCACCCACTTCATTTCGTATGCCGTCTTCTGCTTGGAAAATATCTCACACCCCGAGGAGCTTCTCCCCTACAAAGAGTAGTATGTCGCTCCGCTGGAGCGCTCAGGCGCGGA
>CABTZC010000316.1 GCA_902489185.1 uncultured Brevibacterium sp.
GCTTTGAGGTAGCTGAGTTTGTCGCCCGTGTCGTAACGGTCTCCGCTGAAGACCACTCCATAAACACCCTTCGAGTTGGGGTCTTCAGCCAAAGTCTTCAACGCGTCAGTCAGCTGGATCTCATTTCCGCGGCCGGGTGGGGTGTTACGCAACACGTCGAACACCTCGGGAGCCAAAACATAACGCCCAATAATCGCCAGGTTGGACGGCGCCTCATCAACCGCAGGCTTTTCAACCAGGTCAGTGATCTTCACGGCACTCTCAACGTCTGTGTCTTCCACGGCCGCACACCCGTAAAGGTTGATGCTGTCCGCGGGCACCTCCATGAGGGCCACAACTGAACCACCGGTTGCTTCTTGTACCGCCATCATGGTGGGCAGGATTGGGTTGTTTTCATCGATGAGGTCATCACCCAAAAGAACAGCGAACGGTTCGTCACCCACGTGCTGTTCACCTTTGAGAACCGCGTGCCCCAGACCCAGCGGGTCGCCCTGACGCACGTAGTGGATGTCTGCAAGTTCAGAAGCATGTTGAACCGAGCGCAACTTCTTGTCATCGCCCTTTGCCTTCAGCGCTGCTTCCAAACCGTCAACACGGTCAAAGTGGTCCTCCAACGGGCGCTTGTTACGACCGGTCACCATGAGCACGTCGTGAATACCGGCGTTCACCGCTTCTTCCACCACGTATTGGATGGCCGGTTTGTCGACAACCGGCAGCATCTCCTTTGGAGTGGCCTTGGTTGCGGGCAGGAAGCGGGTTCCCAAACCAGCAACGGGAATGACAGCCTTCTTAACAGACTTCGAGTTACTCATGTCCTCATTCTATGGTGCTGGTATGGAAGGAACAGCGGCACACGCCCAGAAGAAAGAGTTGCGTCGGCAGATTCGATCACATCGGGCAAACCTCCCCGTAGATCACCCTGCACGGCGGGAATTGAACACCCACGTCAGCACGCTCATTGAGTCGGTTACGCGCAAAGTCGCACGCCCACACATCCTGGCGTACGCCAGCATTGCTCATGAACCGTCCATTGACGACGCCCTCGACCAGGCGCGCGCAAACGGTGCGCGCATCTTTCTACCTGTGGTTCCCGGTCCCGGCGAACCGTTGATGTTCGGGGAAGTGACATGTCTCATGCGTGACCTAACTCCGGTCGGAAAATGGGGTATCCGCGAACCGCACCCAACCATGGATGCAGAACAACTGGTCAACGACCTCGGCCTTGCTCTGATACCAGGGTTGAGCTTTTCCACCCAAGGTAAGCGGCTGGGCAACGGCGGCGGGTTTTATGACCGGACCTTTGGGCCACAGGGCATGGCGCCGCTGAGTGGCGCGACGTCACAACGTGCACCCGGACGCGCACATCCCATGTGTGTAGGAGTGTGTTTCGAAGCCGAGTATGGGCAAACGTTTCCGGCCGCTCCGTGGGACCTGTCCGTTGACGCGGTTGTTACAGAGCGTGAGCTCCACGCGATTTAGATTGTGCACGATGCGGCTGATAGGCGTTGCGCTGCGTAGCATCACCCATTCGACCCTGCGCATGTGTGCATATAATTGGGCGGTCAGAAAGGTTGATAATGCCCACTTATTCCTATGCATGCCGCGAATGCGGCCACGCGTTCGATATCCACCAAAGCTTCAGCGACGATTCACTGACCACTTGCCCGGAATGTGGCAGGGAGACACTGCGCAAAGTCTACGGATCGGTGGGCGTGACATTTAAGGGCTCCGGCTTCTATCGCACTGACTCGCGTAGCGGCGAGTCCGCGGGATCTGGAGAAGCCAGTAGTTCATCTCGATCTCCGGGTCGCAGATGTAGATCTTGCCGTCGAGCGTGATCTCCGTCCAGGCGTGCGGCTGGTTTTCTATGCCGATGCTGCCGGAATAGGTGCGGGCGTTGTACCCGAGCCCACGGGCGAGCGCGCAGAA
>CABTZC010000317.1 GCA_902489185.1 uncultured Brevibacterium sp.
AGCAGTGGGAGGAAGCCACCCGCACGCTTGAAGAAGTCGCGCGCGCAACCGGTCTGGAATTGGTTCCGGACCCGGGTGGCGCAGCATTCTACGGACCTAAGATTTCGGTGCAGGCGCGCGACGCTATTGGACGTACATGGCAAATGTCCACGGTTCAGCTGGACTTCAACCAGCCGGAACGTTTTGACCTCGAGTACCAGGCCGCCGATGGTAGCCGTAAGCGCCCGGTGATGATTCACTCGGCCAAGTTCGGTTCGATCGAACGGTTCTTGGGCGTTTTGACCGAGCACTACGCGGGCGCGTTCCCGGTGTGGCTCTCACCTGTGCAGGCCGTTTTGGTGCCGGTTGCTGAGGAGTTCCTTCCGTATGTGGAAGAGATCGCACAGAAGCTCAAGGCGCACGGCATTCGGGTTGAGATCGATGACTCAACAGATCGTTTCCCCAAGAAGATCCGCAATGCGTCGAAGTCGAAGGTGCCATACACGTTGATCGCCGGGGGAGAGGACCGCGATGCTGGGGCAGTGTCGTTTAGGTTCCGCGACGGTTCACAGGAAAACGGCGTTCCCGTCGACCAGGCAGTTGAACGTATTGTGGAAGCGATCAAAACCAAGGCACAGGTGTAAGCCATGATCCCAGAACCGGAAGCGGCAGCCGGATTCCCCGGCGAACCAGACGGTTTACAGCGGCTGTGGACTCCCCACCGCATGGTGTATGTGGGTGGCGAGAACAAACCAAAGGACGGAAGCGAAAATGAGTGCCCGTTCTGTGTGGCGCCCACGAAGTCCGATGAAGACGGCCTGATTATTGCCCGTGGCACAACCGTGTTTGCGGTTCTGAACCTGTACCCGTACAACCCGGGTCACTTGCTCATTTGCCCGTACCGCCACGTCCCGGACTACACGGATCTCACTGAGGAAGAGACTCTGGAGTTCGCGCAGTTTTCGCAAGAAGCGATGCGTATGATTCGCCGTGTCTCTAAGCCCGACGGTTTTAATCTGGGAATGAATCAAGGTGCGGTTGCTGGCGCGGGGATTGCAGCACATTTGCATCAGCATGTGGTGCCCAGATGGAGCGGGGACGCGAACTTCTTCCCTGTGATCGCGCAAACCAAAGCACTACCGCTTGTTCACGGGCAGGTTCGGGAAATGTATTCTGAAGCCTGGAATGCTCCAGAAGCGTAATAGCATGCACACTCACTGCTGCCCGCAACCGTAGTCCCGTTAGGTTTCAACGTGCTCAACGCAATTGCTCGCGTGGCGTTTACGAAACTGTTCACGCCGCTCGCAAAACTCCTCATCAAACTCGGGTTTGGCCCAGATGCCGTTACCGTGGTGGGGACTCTTGGCGTATGCGTTGGTGCGTTGGTTCTCTACCCCATGGGGCAGCTGTTTTGGGGAACTGTCGTCATTACGTTCTTCGTCTTTGGCGATATGCTCGACGGGATCATGGCTCGCCTGCTGGAGCGTAACTCCACATGGGGAGCGTTCCTGGATTCCACCATGGACCGTTTGGCAGATTCTGCTGTTTTCGTGGGGTTGGCGCTGTGGTATTTTCTAGGTGCCGACGATCCTTTAACCGCCCTTTTGGCTCTCGCCTGTTTGGTTATGGGGTCGATCGTGTCATACGTCCGCGCCCGAGGTGAGGGCCTGGGAGTGCAAGCGTCTGGCGGGATCGCTGAGCGCGCCGACAGGCTCCTTGTGACGCTGGTTGTGACGGGTTTGGTAGGGCTCGGACTTCCCGATAGTGTGCTAACTATAGCTCTCGCGATACTTGTCGTCCTGTGCTGTATTACCATCGCGCAACGTATGAGTAATGTGTATGTGCAACTTCGTTCCAAGGAGACCGATTGAAAGTCCGCAGTGCAGC
>CABTZC010000318.1 GCA_902489185.1 uncultured Brevibacterium sp.
ATCATTTTCATGGCGGTCACCACGATCATGGTTCCGTGTACTGTCGAAATCCTGACTCGCGGACGCTCCCTAGGGAAACTCGTCATGGGACTACGGATCGTGCGCGAGGACGGTGGAGCGATTTCATTCCGTCACGCATTCTTGCGAGCACTTATATGGGACTTCGAAGTTCTCTCAAGTGGTGGCGGAATTGCCGCGCTCGCCGGGTTCTTGTCGCCGCGCACCAAACGTCTAGGCGACATGTTGGCAGGCACCATCGCGGTGAGTGAACGGCCCCGAAAGATCATCCACCGCCCGCTTCCAGTTCCTCCTCAGTTGCACCAGTGGGCACAAGGCGTGGACCTCACTCCTTTGCCACCGGGCTTGATGTACCGCCTCACGCAGTTCCTTGACACCAGCACAAAGAACACTGCAGAGTCACGTCTGGAGCGCGCAATTGAGCTGGCTACCGAGGTCAACCCGTATGTGGCTCCCCCACCGCCAGAAGGTACACACCCTGAGGACTTCCTTGTGACTGTCGTCGAGCTCACCCGAACGACACAGTTTCACAAGCTCCGCAAGGCAGAGGCAACCGCACATGCCTTTGCAAACCGCGTCGGATCCCTGCCGTATTCGCAGCGCGTCTAGGTTGTTAGACGCCACTACCCCAGTACCCCAGCAGCCACGCGAACTTATGACGTGCGGATGATCCGCAAAACACGATCCGTGAGATCACGCGTGCACACCTGATCCACGGATTCGGCATTAAAGCGCACGAGTGGTTCCGTATTCGACTTTCGCACGTTGAACCAAAAGTCGTTTGCAGTGAAGGTCACGCCGTCCAGGTGGTCAATGTGGCCCTCACCAAACGTGCCCGCTTGGCATTCAGCTTCAATACGCTTCAATACTGCATCCGGGTCTTTTACCGCAGAGTTGATTTCACCACTGAGCGCTCCCCCACTAAACGGCTCGAGGAGATCAGACAACGGGCGACCAGTTTCCCGCATCGCCGCAATGACGTGGCAAGCCGCAAGAATGCCGGAGTCGGCGAAGAAGAAATCCCGAAAGTAGAAGTGAGCAGAATGCTCAACCGCAAAAACAGCGTTCTCTTGTCGCATCCGCTGCTTGATACCGGAATGCCCCACAGGCGTGCGAATGGCACGGCCCCCGGCTCTCTCGATTGCTTGCGGTACCGCTCGTGTAGTTAATGCATTGTGGATGACTGCTGGGGTCTCCTCACCCAGGTTGAGCGCGCGCTGAATTTCGCGTGTGGCCACCAAGGCCCCAATCGCAGACGCCGAGGTGGGCTCGCCGCGTTCGTCGATAACAAAACACCTATCCGCGTCTCCGTCGAACACCAGGCCGATATCTGCACCGTGAGTGCGAACTGCCTCCTGAGCCTCACGGAGCGTACTGGGGTCTAACGGGTTTGCTTGGTGGTTTGGAAAAGTGCCGTCAAGCTCCGTAAATAGTCCCACCAACGTCACGGCATCAGAATCGAAAACTCGATCCAGAAAGTTTCCGGCCATTCCATTGCCGGCATCTGCAACCACAGTGAGGGGCCGCGAGGCTTCCGCCAGTCCTGTCAGTGCATGAATACGCTGAGCGAACTGTTCAGCCAGCTCACCAGCCCGCTCACGATCAACGGGCCATGGCGCACTGTCAACTACGACCTCGGCGGTTTCTGCAACCGCGACAATCTCACCCAACGCGTCCTGACGCGAGATACCCCGGGCCTGCGGGCCGCACACCTTGAACCCGTTCCAGTCAGCGGGGTTGTGGCTTGCCGTGACCATGATTCCGGGCATGTCCAGCACACCAGAACCAAAATACAGTTGGTCCGTCGATACCAGCCCAATGTTGACCGGCGTACCCCCGGCTTG
>CABTZC010000319.1 GCA_902489185.1 uncultured Brevibacterium sp.
AAACCCCCCCCCGCCACATCGACGGGCGTGCGGCAGGCTCCGCTCCCAACTGTCTACTGGACTACTTCCCGGAAGACTTTCTTCTGGTCATCGACGAATCCCACGTCACCGTCCCGCAGATTGGTGGCATGTACGAAGGTGACATGTCCCGCAAACGCACCCTGGTGGAGCACGGCTTCCGCTTGCCCAGCGCCTTGGATAACCGCCCGTTGAAGTTTGACGAGTTCCTTCAAAGGGTAGGTCAGACCGTGTATCTGTCAGCGACACCGGGCGACTTTGAACTCGAACGGTCCCGAGGTGTCGTCGAGCAGATCATTCGTCCTACCGGCTTGGTGGACCCCAAGGTCACCGTCAAGCCCACGCGCGGGCAGATCGACGACCTCCTGGGAGAGATCCGCGACCGTATCGAGAAGAACGAACGTGTTCTGGTCACCACGCTGACCAAGAAAATGGCAGAGGACCTCACCGACTATCTGCTCGAACACGATATCAAGGTCCAGTATTTGCACTCGGACGTGGACACGCTCAAACGCGTTGAACTCTTAAGTGAACTGCGCGCCGGTGTGTTTGACGTGCTCGTTGGTATCAACCTTCTGCGCGAGGGGCTGGACCTTCCCGAAGTGAGCCTTGTAGCGATTTTGGATGCCGACAAAGAAGGGTTCTTGCGGTCGTCCAAGTCACTCATCCAGACGATTGGTCGTGCTGCCCGTAACGTCAACGGTGAAGTACACATGTACGGAGACACCATCACCCCGAGTATGCGTGAGGCAATCGACGAAACCAACCGTCGTCGCGAAATCCAGCTCGCGTACAACAAAGAACACGGAATTGACCCCAAACCTCTTGTCAAAAAGATCGCCGATATTACGGAACGTCTGCAACGCGAAGACGCAGACACGCGCGAGCTGCTCACCGAATTTGATTACGGCAAGGGCAAACGAGGCTTCAACTCCGTGAAATCCGATTCGCTCAAACCAGATGTCACGACTGCACCCAGTGAAAACCTCGCGGAACTGGCCGCACAACTGACAGAACAAATGCACGAAGCCGCCGAACAACTTCAGTTCGAACTGGCTGCCCGCCTGCGCGATGAACTCCAAGACATCAAGAAGGAACTGCGCACAATGCAACGCGAATCCTAAGAGGATCAGCTAGACTGAAGAAGTTTGCGAAGGGGAGTATCCCATAACGAGACTTCGTCATCACGGTGCACAGGCACCCGGAGTCTAGGCGTCACAGACGCGGGAGAGACTTTCGAGTAATCGACGAAAGGCTCGCATGTCTACAGCTTTACCCTTGTGGTTCGAGGTCGGTTCGCTGGTCGTCCTCGTGCTCCTCTTGATCTTCGATCTTCTGATCATTCTCAAACGACCACACATTCCTTCGATGAAAGAAGCTACCGGTTGGGTGGTTTTCTACGTGGTCTTGGCACTCATCTTCGCGGGACTGATGTTCGCTATTGGCGACACGGACCACGGCGTTGAGTTCTTAGCCGGTTGGCTCACTGAATACTCGTTGTCGATCGACAACTTGTTCGTCTTCGTCATCATCTTGAGCAGGTTCTCGGTCCCCAAGAAGTATCAACAAGAAGTGCTCATGGTGGGCATTATCGTTGCTTTGATCTTCCGCGGCGCCTTCATTCTTGCCGGCGCGTGGATCATTGAAATGTTCGTGGGCGTGTTCTACATCTTCGGTATCTTCCTGCTCTACACCGCGTTTAAACAGGCATTTGGTGATGAAGAAGAAAGCGACGAAGACACCGGCTTCGTGAAATTCCTTAAGAAGCGGATCAACTACACCGACGAATACGACGGAAACAAACTCGGCACCAGAGTGAATGGTGTGAAGCACTGGACG
>CABTZC010000320.1 GCA_902489185.1 uncultured Brevibacterium sp.
CGTTTTAGTGGGAGGCGGGCACTGGTTTCGTTGGGTTCGTTAGGGTCAGCGGGGGCGGCCGGGTCAGCCGGGTCGGCACCTCGGGTGGTCATGCCTTTCCAGAAGCCCACGAGTTTGGCAACGTCGTCGATTTTCAGCTGACCGTCTTCATCGCGGAGCACGTTCTGCATGTGCTTGTTTACCGAATCTTCGTGCACAGCCAACACGATGACTTTGTAGTCCGTGAGCAGGCCACGTTCTACGGCATCGCCAAAGCCTAAGCGGTAGAACTCAGGGCCGTAGAGCGCTTCGTCATCCATGGAGGCCACAACAACGGACTGCTCATCCGCTTTCTTGCGGGTAGCTTCGTCGAACACGCGCGGTGTAGCCGTCATGTACAGGCGTTTGGCTGCGTGGATGAAGTCCTGGTTGTGGACCTTGGTGAATGCGCTTTCTTCTTTACCGGCAAGGTTGGCGCCCGTTGTGCGGTGAGCTTCATCGCAGATCACTAGGTCGAAGTCAGGCAGGCCCTCTTTCTGGGCTTGGGCGATCACGTCGATCGACTGGTACGTGGAGAACACAATGGTGCGTCCACCCAGACCTTCAAGACGGGCGTACCCGGCGAGCAGCTGAGCGGAATCTGTGGTGGCAGGAATCAGAAGGTCGATTGTCGACACATCCGCGTCAATGTTCTTACCCACCTTGGTGTCCGAACACACGGCGAAGGCGTCGAACGGGTTTGTGGCATCGCGTTTCCACTCCGTGAGTGTTTGGGAGAGCAAGGCGATTGAGGGGACTAGGAAAAGAACGTGGGAGTTGGGTTCGGTCAGTTGTTCGACCACCTGGAGTGCGGTGTACGTTTTACCCGTACCGCACGCCATGATGAGCTTGCCGCGGTCATGGGTTTTGAAACCGTTGCCGATCGCGTCCAATGCTGCCTGCTGGTGGGGGCGGACGGACTTCTTGTCGTCGCTTCGGACCATGCGGTCTGGCTGGTCGAGTGAGAACTGTGACCAGTCGATAGGCGCGTCATACAACTGAGTGAGACCCAGGTGGGTAAACGGTTTTTCAAGCGTTTCAATGAGGGCCTTAGCATTCTTCCCGAAGCCCTTGAGTGAAGTCGAGACGAACATGCGCTCCGAGAACTCCTGTGTTGCCGAAGCAGAAATAAATGAGTCGAGGTTAGCCTTGCTGATGGTTCTGTCTGGGTCATAGAACTTGGTCTGGATAGCCACACGGGTGCCGTCCCGACGCTCAGCCACAAGGTCAATGCCAATGTCGACACGACTACCTCGTGCGGGATAGTCATCCCACAGCCACACTTTGGTGAAATCCGATGCATAGGCCGGGTCAGTCATGAGGTAGGAGCGCATGAGCCGCTCGAACTTGGACCCCTTGTCCCGTTCATCAAGAGCGTTGCGGTACAGGCGGCGCAACAACCCATCGAATGCGTCATTGTCTGTGGTGCGTGGCATAAGTCTTTTGTACCAGGTTCAGCTCCTACAGCCACGGGAACACACGGGAATCCTGGGTTCCCCTTCAGCATCCAGCGTGACTTCTGGGCCGTGCCCATGTGGGAGGACAAGCCTGAACTCGGTTCACCCACCCTTGAAGACGGCAGAGAAGTCAAAAACGTCATTGCCGACGGGTACGAATGCGACTACTACCGCAAAGGTTAAGAGCTGCGAAGAGCTAGCGGTCGGCAGTAAGTAGCTTTGGCGCCATTTCGCCGTAGCGGGCTGGGGTTGCGATGCCTGCGGCGAGCAGGGCATTCGTGGGAAGGATTGGCTCGACTCGGTTGGCGAGCCAATCCTTCTGGAGTCCCGTCTTGGTGGCGACTTGGTCAA
>CABTZC010000321.1 GCA_902489185.1 uncultured Brevibacterium sp.
CCACCGTGATAGCCCCCTTGGCACCTGCCAAGGGGGTATCCGTGAGGAAAACTGGAAGCGTCACAGGTTAAACCGGTCCCGCAGGCGACTAAATGGTCTGCGGTGGTGGTTGCCGATCTTCACGTCCGGGTCGGTTTCACCGCGCATGCTGGCGAGTTGTTCCAGGAGTTCGCGCTGTTTGGCGTCGAGCTTGGACGGCACTTCAACGTTGATGGTCACCAGTAGGTCACCACGGGATGAGCGACGCAAACGCCCAACACCCAAACCGGCCAGGGTCTCGGTGGTGCCCACCTGCGTTCCAGGCGCGATTTCAAGTTCGCGTTCACCGTCAAACGTTTCAAGACTAATGGTGGTGCCCAGAGCCGCAGCGGTCATCGGAATTGTCACTGTTGCACGCAAGTCGTCACCGTCGCGGGTGAAAACGGGGTGTTCGCGGATGGCCACTTCGAGGTGCAGGTCACCGGCAGGTCCACCACCGGGACCTACCTCGCCACGGCCGGACAGCAGAATCCGGGTGCCGTCTTTCACCCCGGCCGGGATCTTGACTGACAGGGTTTCTTCTGCGCGCACGCGACCGTCACCGTTACACGACTGGCACGGGTCGGCAATGATGGTTCCGTAACCGCCACAGTTGTTGCATGGCTGGTTGGTGACCATCTGCCCCATAAGTGTTC
Organism: uncultured Brevibacterium sp.; assembly: GCA_902489185.1. Taxonomy (GTDB): domain Bacteria; phylum Actinomycetota; class Actinomycetes; order Actinomycetales; family Brevibacteriaceae; genus Brevibacterium. The sequence goes on from CABTZC010000321.1 coordinate 675, forward strand.
GGGTCATCCGCTGCACGGAACCTTGTCCGTTACACAGCGAACAGGTCTGTGGCGATGTACCGGGGCGGGTTCCGTCACCGTGGCATGTATCGCACAGTTTTGCCGTCACCACCGACACGTCTTCCGTGCCTCCGAAAACGGCCGTTTTCAGGTCGATCGACACGCCCACCAACGCATCTCGACCCGGCCGCTTACGTGACGCGGGTCCAGGCTGCGCACCACCGCCACCGCCAAAGAACGCGTCGAACAAGTCCGAAAAGCCACCGAACCCTGATGCTCCAGGCTGTCCGTATTCGCCACCGCCGGCGTCGTAGTTGCGCCGTTTCTGCGGATCAGACAGGACTTCATAGGCAACCGAGACCGCTTTGAATTCGTCGTCGTGGCCGGGGTTGACGTCCGGGTGGTACTTACGTGCGAGTTTGCGGTAGGCCTTCTTGATCTCCTCAGCACTCGCGTCGCGGGAAACACCCAGGGTTTCGTAGTGATCGCTCACGTGTGTCCTCATCTAGTTGTTGGTTGAAAATCTACTTGTCCAAAATGACCGTAATGTAGCGCGAAACCGCGCGCACGGCCGCAATCGTGGTGGGATAGTCCATGCGGGTGGGTCCAAGCACGGCAAGGGACGCGCGGGAGTCCGCGCTTCCGTAGTTACTCGCAATGACCGAGGTGGTTGCCAAGGACTCCGGGTTCTCGTGCCCAATGCTCACGCTGACTCCATCAGCGCTCATGTGGGCGAGAAGCTTAAGCAAAACAACTTGTTCTTCGAACGCCTCGAGGAGCGGGGCGACGTGTTCATAAATCCCGCCGGAAGACCGTGCCAGGTTAGCCGTTCCCGCCATCACCAACCGCTCTTGCCTGCGTCCCGAGGCCAACTCGGCAACCACCTCGGCGATGGCTGCCGCGGGGGCGGCCAGCGTTGCGGGGACGTCCAGAACGCTCAACGCTGGGGCCACGTCGTCTAACGCACGCCCATCCAGCATGCCGTTAAACAGGGTGCGCAAGGTGCTCAGTCCCATGTCGTCGATGTGGGTGCGCATCTCCACGATGCGCTGGTCCACCTGACCGGAGTCGGTAATGAATACCACCAGCAAACGATTGCCACCCAAGTCCACGAGCTCGAGGTGGCG
>CABTZC010000322.1 GCA_902489185.1 uncultured Brevibacterium sp.
GATTTGGAAGGCAAACGCATCGCCACAAGCTTTCCAACCTTGGTGAAACGACACTTAGAACAACACGGCGTCAACGCTGAAACCGTTAAACTCGACGGTGCCGTGGAAGTGTCGATCGAGCTGGGAGTCGCGGACGCAATCGCCGACGTCGTGGAGACCGGTTCGACCTTGCGCCAGGCAGGTTTGGAAACGTTTGGTGAGCCCATCATGCACTCCCAGGGCGTTCTCATTGCACGCAACGGAGTCAAAGACGAAGACCTCCCAGAACGCGCCCGCATTCTTGTGCGCCGACTCAAATCAGTGAGCGTTGCGCGATCTTACGTCATGATGGACTACGACATTCGAGTCAAAGACCTCGAACGTGCGACCGCACTGACTCCGGGGCTTGAAAGCCCTACGGTTTCAACCCTGCAGGACCCTGAATGGTGTGCAGTCCGTTCGATGATTCAAACCACAGACGTCCACGCAGTGATGGACAAGCTGTATGACGTTGGGGCTCGTGCAATTCTGGTGACAAACATTGGTGCCTGCCGAATTTAAACCTTTTCGAGCTCGTAAGGTGCGCGTGCTGTGTTTCACGCTGGCACCCATTGTGGTGCTGGCCTATGTGGCTCTTTCAATCGCCCTGACGGTTATCGAATGGAAGTCCTGGCACGGTTACGACATCGTGTGGATGAACCTCCTGGGCCTGCTCTTTGGTTTCGTCGTATGGCGAGTTGGATCAATCGAAGCACGCCCCAGCCACGACGGGCTGACAGTGCGCAACATCTTCTCCACTCACTTCTACGAGTGGAACCAAATTATCGACGCTCACTTGCCCTTAAGCTCTTCCTGGGCAGTCTTGGACCTCAACGACGGAACAACCGCCTCGGTCATGGCCATCCAACACTCAGATGCTGGGCGGGCGCAAAACGAGATCAACCGATTGCGTACACTCATCGAAACCAACACGAAAGGCGAGCAATGACAGGACCACTGACCGGATACACCGTTGTAGACCTCTCACGCGCACTGGCTGGCCCGCACGCGGGACAATTGTTCGGAGACATGGGAGCTCGGGTCATCAAAGTCGAGAACCCGGCAGCCGGAGACGACACTCGTTCATGGGGACCACCCTTTGTGGGTCCAGAAGACAACCCGCAGGCCACGTACTTCCTGTCGTGTAACCGCAACAAAGAATCTATTGCGCTGGACTTAAAGAGCGACGACGGAAAAGACGTCCTCACCAAACTCATCCGCAAAGCCGATGTTCTTATTGAAAACTTCCGCGTAGGTGTTCTGGCGCGTTTAGGCTTCTCAACCGAAAAACTGCAGGAGATTAACCCACGCCTCGTCGTTTTGCAGATCACTGGTTTTGGCCACGACGGCCCCGAAGCGATGCGCGCCGGATACGACCAGATCGCTCAAGGTGAAGCCGGGCTCATGAGCCTGACCGGTCCAGACAAGGACAACATGCAGCGCGTGGGTGTCCCTATTGCGGACTTGCTCGCTGGAATCCACGGAACCCTGGGTGTTCTGGCAGCCCTGCTAGAGCGCGAACGCACGGGCCACGGCAAGGTGGTGCGCACCTCGCTCATTTCCGGAATGGTCGGGGTGCACGCCTTCCAGGGAACCCGTGCAACCGTGGCCCACGAAACCCCACTGCCGGGCGGTAACCACCACCCGTCGATCTCGCCGTACGGCATGTTCTCATGCAAGGACGGTGCGGTGCAGATTTCGGTGGGCAATGAACGCCTGTGGCAGAAGTTCTGCGATGCGTTTGGCCTGGATGCAAACGCTGCTGGGATGGCCACCAA
>CABTZC010000323.1 GCA_902489185.1 uncultured Brevibacterium sp.
TCAGACGTGTGCTCTTCCGATCTGGAGAAGGCGCGCACGTGATCCGGACTCATGCTCAACTCGCTGTCGTCAGAGCAGGTGCCACGGTGGGTCCGTTTGCGTACTTGCGACCCGGAACCGACTTGGGTGAAAACGGCAAGATCGGAACCTTCGTCGAAACGAAGAATGCGCAGATCGGAACCGGCTCGAAGGTTCCACACCTCACGTATGTCGGAGATGCGACCATCGGTAAGAACTCCAATATCGGTGCATCGAGTGTTTTTGTGAACTATGACGGGGTGAACAAGCACCGCACAGTGGTAGGGGACAACGTTCGGACAGGCTCAGACACCATGTTCGTTGCACCCGTGACCGTGGGTGACGGAGCATATTCCGGGGCCGGTACGGTCATTCGGAAAGACGTTCCTGCGGGGGCCCTGGCCATTACGGTTGCACCTCAGCGTAATATTGAAGAGTGGGTGGTTAAGAACCGACCGGGAACCCCCGCTGCCGACGCTGCTTCTGCCAATAAGGAGACGGACGAACAGTGAATTCGATTACTGCCGCAGGAGAAAAGAAACTTGTTCTCGTTTCTGGGCGTGCACATGAAGAACTAGCTCAACAAGTTGCTGAAAATCTGGGCACTGAACTGCTTCCAGCTGATGTGTACAACTTTGCGAACGGCGAAATCTACGTTCGCTTTTCTGAGTCAGTGCGCGGTTGCGACGCGTTCGTTCTTCAGAGTCACTGCGCACCCATCAACGAATGGTTGATGGAGCAACTCATTATGGTTGATGCGCTCAAACGTGCATCCGCAAAGCGCATCACCGTTATCGCTCCATTCTTCCCGTACGCGCGACAAGACAAAAAGCACCGTGGACGCGAACCTATTTCGGCTCGCCTGGTCGCTGACTTGTATCGCACTGCTGGAGCAGACCGCATCATTACCGTGGATCTCCACACTGCACAGATCCAAGGGTTCTTCGACGGTCCCGTAGATCACTTGGTGGCTCTCCCCATTCTGTCTGACTATGTGCGGAACAACTACGAACAGCCTCTAGCTGTTGTTTCCCCTGACGCCGGTCGTATCAAGGTCGCAGAAAACTGGTCAGCTGCTCTAGGTGGTTGCCCACTGGCCTTTATTCACAAAACCCGTGACATCGATCGTCCAAACCAGACCAAAGCTAATCGAGTGGTTGGTGACGTTAAGGGACGCATGTGCGTGCTTGTAGACGACATGATCGATACGGGTGGCACCATTGTGCAAGCCGCCGAAGCATGTATGGCAGAGGGTGCAACCGGAGTGGTCATTGTGGCTACGCACCCAGTGTTCTCTGGACCCGCTGTTGAACGGTTGAAGAATTCGGTTGCAAACGAAGTCATCGTGACAAACACACTGCCCCTGAGTGAAGACAAAGTCTTCGACAAGCTCACGGTTCTTTCGATCGCCCCACTGCTGGGACGTGCGGTTCACGAAGTGTTCGAAGACGGGTCAGTCACGAGCCTTTTCAACATCTAACGAACCCCAGAAAGAGCTCGAGTGCACGCGTTCATGAACGCGTGCACTCGCTTTTGCACTCGAAGCGAGTGAACGTATAGAATGTTTCTCGCCTCGGCGAGGGAGGAAAGACTTCTCCGTTATCGACGCGGTTATTCGTGAAGGTTTTATCTGACCGCGAAAACTGTCGCCGTGGTTTGGATAAACCACACGAAAGGACATCATGGCTGACATCAAACTCGAAGCCGAACTCCGTGAAAACTACGGTAAGGGATACGCCCGCCGTACCCGCGCCGCTGGACGTGTTCCTGCA
>CABTZC010000324.1 GCA_902489185.1 uncultured Brevibacterium sp.
CGCTTGCCGTGGTTCGCCTTGTTGCGCTTACGGTCGCGACGCTTGCGTGCACGCTTGCTCATCTATCTCTCCTTTAACTAGACCACCCTATTTTTCCATAGTGGGCACACCACTTCAACAGTGCTGGTGGAGGTTCGGTTGTGCGGGTTAGCCTTCCAACACATTGGGTACACCCAACCAGTCGTACCACCCGCGGTTGAGGACAAGCCACGCAATGAGGCCGTAACCTTCTTGCGCCGGCAACTCGCGTGAACTGGACGCAAGATCGCGCTGCCACACCGGGTGCGATTTCAACGGCGAAAAACAGTCCACATATGGAACTGCGCGGCGGTGAGCGACATCAGCGAAGCCTGCCGACAACTGCGCAACTTTTTCATTTCTGCTCTCGCTGCGGCCAGGAGTGGGACCCACGACAAAGGTGGACACCTCGGCGGCAAGAGCCTCATCCAGCACATTGGCAAGATTCAAACGTGACCGGGCCGTCGATAACCCCGCATCCACATCACGTGACCCGGGGGCTAACACCAACCGATTGACGCTGCTGTCGCTAAACCGACGTTGAGCTTCCGCGAATGCACGCTGAGCAAAAGCACCCGTGTCTTCCTGCGGAACAGCAAGAGTATAAAACTCAGCGTTGGCCAAAGACGGGTGCGTGCGCACGGCAACTCGACCGGCCCACCCTAAGCTGCGAGCATCGCCGTGGCCGGCGACAAGTTCGTCACCGGCCACGACAATAGTAGTCTTCTTCAGTGTCACTTACTCGAAAGTCCGTTCAATGACTTCGGCTTGTTCTACGTCGTGCTGCTTCTTCAGGCCCGTTGCAGGTGATGCGGAGGCTTTACGGCACACAACATTGACCTTGCGGTTTGGCAAAAGCTGCGAGAACTTGTAGTGCATGAACGGCCATGCTCCCTGGTTTTCAGGTTCTTCCTGAGCCCATACCAGCTGGGCGTCTTCAGGGTACATGCCCAAAACTTCGTTGAGCGTGTCAACTTCGAGCGGGTATAGCTGTTCGACACGTACCAGTGCAGTAGTGGTGTCTTCCAGCTTTTGACGCTTGGCCAGCAGATCCCAATACAGCTTCCCAGCAACCAGAACGATGCGCTTGACGTTCTTCGCGTCGACTGAGGTGTCAGGAATCATTGGCTCGAAGCTACCGGAAGTGAACTGTTCGACATCGGTTGCTGCAGCCTTGAGGCGAAGCATCGACTTAGGCGTGAACACCACGAGTGGGCGCTTGACTTCTGCGTGTGCGTGACGGCGCAGCAGGTGGAAGTAAGATGCACCGTTCGACGGGTAGGCCACTGTCATGTTGGCTTCAGCACACAGCTGCAAGAAACGTTCAATACGTGCCGAGGAGTGGTCAGGTCCCTGGCCTTCGAAACCGTGGGGGAGAAGCAGGACAATGCCCGAGGTCTGTCCCCACTTCTGTTCGGAACTGGAGATGAACTCGTCAATGACCGACTGAGCACCCTGAGCGAAGTCACCGAACTGACCTTCCCACAGGACGAGGGCATTGGTGCGTTCCACCGAGTAACCGTATTCGAAGCCCATGGCTGCGTATTCGGACAGAAGTGAGTTAAACACCCAGAATTTTGCCTGGCTATCGGTAAGGTTTGCCAGCGGAGTCCACTCGTTGTCGTTTTCGTGGTCGATGAGGACCGACTGACGCTGGGTAAAGGTACCGCGACGGGCGTCCTGACCAGCCAAGCGAACCGGCACATCTTCCATGAGCAATGAACCGAATGCCAGAAGTTCCGCGAAGCCCCAGTCGATGCCACCCGA
>CABTZC010000325.1 GCA_902489185.1 uncultured Brevibacterium sp.
ACAATGATTCCAGCGACGACAAGCAGGATGACTCCCGCAACCGCGGCAAGCGAAATCAAAAGTGGAGCCTTGGAAGACTTCTTTTTTTGTGGCCCGGCTTGCGGATGTGCAAACCCTGGCGCGGGCGCTGGCTGTGGTGGTTGGTTGGGTCCGGTGCCCGCAGGTGTTTGAGGTGCGGAACCTACATTATTTGGGGTTCCGTTGTGCTGCGGTGGCCGGGGTGGCTGTGGTGGCATGCCAGGGGGAAAGCTATTCCCTGAACTCATATATTCCTCACAAAACGTCTATATATACCGTCACTAAGGTACCATGCAGGCGTTAGGTGGGGTGTGTCTTGATTGGAACACATGTTGCTGGGACGGCAAGATGTATATGTGCCAAAGTCTTCCCAATCTCTCAACGAAGTCGCTCGACCCTTGGGTCTGGGCGCCCTGGCAGGTGCCCGCGTTCTGATTGTTTTTGTCCTAAGTGCGTTGGGTTTGTCGTTTGTCATGTGGCTGGTGGCGGTAGCAAAGATGCTCCCAATTTCGACCGTTCCACAGTGGGCTACCCGCGGAGCTTTGGCTGCCTTCGGTTTCCCATTTGAGCAGTCTGACTTTGTCTTGAGCTTGCCCCCGTCTTTGTTATCGCTCGTAGTCGTGTGGCAGATGTATCGAGCGGGTAAGTCACTGCGTGCAGAAGACCACGTTTCGTCAGCTGACCTGCTGAAAACTCAAATGTTGCGACTAGCTGGCCTAGCGACGAGCGTTCTCGTGGTCATGGTGATTGCTCTTCTTGTGGGCGGGGCTCCGATTACTGGGATTGCAATTTTTCGCAGTGTCATTCTTCTTGTTGTCGTACCGGCCTGGGGACTTCGTATTGGTTCTGAGCATGTCGCACGGTGGTGTGATGATCGCTTGAGCTTTGCGTGGGGCGACGCGGTGGACGGTTCCGTAGCGCTTGGCGCTCGACTGGTTCTTGCGCTCATTGTCGCGGCGCATGTTGTCTTTGCGGTTGCCGTGTGGGTGAATTTTTCTGCGGCCGCCGAGGTTGTGTCTGCTTACAGCGCCCCGGTCGTTGCAGCGGTCGGGCTTGGGATCGTGCAGTCGATGTTTGCTCCGACCGTGTGGGCTGCAACGTTGACGTGGGTGACCGGTTTCCCGCTTCGCTTAGGTGGTGACATCCATGCGTCAGCGATGTCAGGGTTCGAAGGGCCGTTGCCTGCCATTCCGAGTTTTGCGATTATCCCTCATTCGCCACATCCGGAAGGTATCGCGTTGCTGGCTGTTCCCGTTATCGCTCTTGCGTTGGTAGTTGCGTTTTCGGAATCAGCGACACTGCATAACTCAGTGATGGCAGGTATCCAGACTTTTCTTGTCTTGGTTCTGGCTTCGGTATTTTTCTTTGGTGGAATCGGTCCCGGCGGTCTGCAAACTACGGGTGTGATTCCGTGGACGTTTGTGGTTTCAAGTGCTATCTGGCTTGTAGCGGGTGTCGGAATCGGCTTGGGGATGAAAAAACTGCGTGACTTTTATATCTCTACGTCTGCCGCCCAGGACCCAGATCCCGAATCAGCTAGGTAGCGGCTGACCGGTTACCTGTTTGAAGAGTTCCTCGACGCCTTTCTTGTATTCGGTCTGGCACGAAACACTGGCCTCTTGTGTGATGGCTGACGTTGTGCATTCTTCGAATGACTTCTGGACCGGATACATTACGAGCGTGCCAGCAGCAGCGAAAATACTCATCACTGAGGCGACGACACCAATGACCGAAAACACGAGCATCGGTGCAGGTCCCTTGG
>CABTZC010000326.1 GCA_902489185.1 uncultured Brevibacterium sp.
CTCAACCCCTAGCGGGGTCGCAAACGCCTTATTGCTCTTGTACGTCATTCCCCACGAGTGGCGGCGCACTTCATCTTTGCTCGGCGCCGGTTCCGGCCATGGGAACTTGGCAAACCTGTAGAGCGAAGAGTCATCAAACTTTGCTGGAGTGAATGTAGGACTCATATCCTCACAAAGTACCGAGGTTTCGGGGTTGAGTCAGTGTTACTTCACACACCACCCCACACCTGGGGTGAGTTATGTCATAGCACTGAACCTCAGGCGCGGTTTTTGTTGTGTTGCTAGTCTCGTGTGCATGACAGGATCCCAGATTGCATTGACCGACCGGCCAGATCTCGGTGCCGCACTTGAACGTGCCGGTAATTCCGGGATTGTGCGCACTGCCGCCGTCGCTGTTGTAGAAGGTCTTGGTGTCGACGAGATTGTGCTCGAGGCCGCCGCTACAAAAACCAGTGGAGTCGATGGCGCCGCTTTCGTCACCAACCGAAGAATTCTCGTGACCGCCAACAAGAAAGATCCGTCTCAATTCGAGTTCCTTGAACTCGACGACCTCGCCAATGTAATCGTTCTGCCTTACAAGGGTGGCTGGGCCGTCGTGGCCCAGCTCTACAACACATATAAGGTGTGGAGCGGTTTCACAGAAAAAGCTGCGAAACGTGTGCAATTTGCTGCCCAGTGGGCCCTGACCGCAGGCCGAGAGGCACGAACGGAGGCCTCGCGTGCAGTGTCGTCGACGGAGCTTTTTGAGCGATGGAAAGAAAACAAGCACCGTCTCAATCGCAATAGTTTAGAAGAGCTTGCAGAGTCGATGCGCTCCCTGTATTCCGACATTGATTCACGGTGGTGGACTGAATAATGATTCGACTTGCATACCCGGGTTCGCCCGACCGCTTTAATGGGGCAGAAGACACATCACACATCGAGCAAAATCTGGCTATTGCGGAAAATGGCTATCGCCATTACATCAAGCATGGCTCGTTACTAGAAACTGGAGCATCTCCGGCAAATACGACTGCTACCTCCAGGTCAAACTCCAGCGCGGGCACGACAGGTGCTCAGACCAGCGGCGCATCGAAAGGTCTCAGTGTAAAGAAGCAGCTATTACTCCTCCCCTTAGTGATAGCGGGCATCGTGGTGCTAGCGATTGCCTACGTTGCAGCTAAAGACGCGCTCTTTAGTGACAAGTCAGACGAGTCCGCTGCTCCCGCACAGTCCGCAGCTGAAGCACCTGTCGATTCCGGCGCTTCCAACGGTGGCGCTACCGGCGCCACTGGTGGGGATACCACTAGCGGCCTCACCCCTGCCGACCACGCACCTGAACCGATTGCTAACTTCGTGCGGGCCTGCACAGACTATGAAGTGGTGTTTAGCTACTATGGTCCGGATAGTGCCCCTGCCCCACAGGCAATGGGTACCAACTGTTCCGTGGATACTACGAAGGCACCCGACGTTGGTTACGTAGTCTTCACCGATGACCCTGCCGCCACCGCCGCCGTTCGTGACGGCAAGCCCGTCTTGGATGCCGTTGAGATTCCGGCAGAATCAACGCGCGGTTCCACCTTCAAGGCGCAGCGAGTAGAGTCCCTCATCACTGTCCAGGAAATCCTCCCAGATGATCAGGGAATCGTTGAGTACATGATCAAAAATGATGACCCCGAAGTGGCAAAGAAAGCATTGGTCGACCTCGGCGTGGCCAAGTAGAACTACAACTCTCCGCGCTTTTAGGAAAGACCGCATATAGACACACTGCCGCCCCAGTTCCTCCCATA
>CABTZC010000327.1 GCA_902489185.1 uncultured Brevibacterium sp.
GACGACCTGCTCGAAAAGACCGAATCCAAGTACGAACTGGTCATCGAAGCATCCCGTCGTGCACGCCAGATCAACGCGTACTACGCACAGCTCCAGGAAGGTCTGCTCGAAAACGTGGGTCCGCTGGTGACACCAGAACCCAACGAGAAGCCTCTGTCGATCGCACTGCGTGAAATTGACGAAGACAAGATCATCATCCGCGAGGCAACCGAAGCCGACTTCGCAACTCCGGAACCTGAACCTGCCGCTACCGACGACCTCGGTTTCACTTTCGACCAGGACGTCGAAGCCTAAGTGAACATCGTTCTGGGAGTTGCCGGAGGCATTGCCGCGTATAAAGCGTGCCATGTTGTCCGGTTGCTCAAAGAACAGGGGCACAACGTTCGTGTCGTGCCCACCGAGGCGGCCCTGAGGTTTGTGGGAGCCCCCACCTGGGAAGCGCTGTCAGGCCAACCCGTGGCCACCGACGTTTTTGACCGCGTGGAAGAAGTTCAACACGTCAACGTGGGTCACAACGCCGACTTGGTGATCGTTGCGCCCGCAACCGCCGATCTTCTGGCCCGTGCCCGTGCAGGCATGGGCAACGACATGCTCTCGGCCACCCTGCTCGTGGCCACGTGCCCGGTGGTGTACGTGCCGGCAATGCACACGGAAATGTGGCTGAACCCGGCTACGCAAGAAAACGTTGAGACGTTGCGCGGTCGTGGAGCGCACGTCATGGAGCCCGCATCGGGAAGACTGACAGGGGCAGACTCCGGCCCCGGGCGTTTGCCTGAACCCGCTGACATCGTTGAGTACGCGCTTTCGAAGGCGGTGGCGACGCCCCCGGTTGGATCTCAAACTCTTGCCGGTACTCACGTATTGATTTCTGCCGGTGGAACCCGCGAGCCACTGGACCCCGTGCGCTACTTGGGCAACCGGTCCTCAGGAAAACAAGGCGTTGCCTTGGCACAGGTTGCCTTGGGCATGGGTGCTCACGTGACCGTATGTGCGGCAAACATTGCTCGCGATGTACTTGAGCCCATCCGTGGTCGGGCCACGATCGTGCCGGTTGAAACAACCGCGGAACTTCACGAACAGTGTGTGGCACACGGGGAAGAATCCGATCTCATCATCATGGCGGCAGCGGTAGCCGACTACCGGCCGGCAGAAATCGCTGAACACAAAATGAAAAAATCCGGCGATGATGGCATGACCCTGTCCCTCGTTCAGAACCCCGACATCCTCAAAGACCTGGTCGCACGGTTCGGCGAAACGAAAACCATTGTGGGCTTCGCAGCCGAAACGGGAACAAACGACGACGCTCCCGAAATCCTGGCTCAACAAAAACTTCTGCGCAAAGGGTGCCGCGCGCTCGTCTTTAACAGCGTGGCGCAGGGGGCTGTATTCGGTGACGACGCCACCTCGGTCATTGTGTACGAGCGCGACGGAAGCGACGTTCGTGAGCGGGTACGCGCATCAGGAACCAAGCAGGAAGTGTCACGCGTTGTCATGGAATCGGTAGCTCAGCTGCTGCCCAGCTAGACTGTCTGTCGTGAAAAGCTTGCGTTACTTTACTTCCGAATCGGTTACCGAAGGGCACCCCGACAAAATCTGCGACCAGATTTCTGACGCAGTTCTGGACAATCTGCTGGCGCAAGACCAGCGGTCCCGTGTCGCGGTCGAAACCCTGGTCACCACCGGACTGGTTCACGTAGCCGGTGAAGTCACCACCGCGATCTGCTCCTTTAAGGAGCTTGACCTGCGCTCGCCCGAAAACCCCGCA
>CABTZC010000328.1 GCA_902489185.1 uncultured Brevibacterium sp.
CTTTTCGTCGCCACGTGCAAGGTGGAGAGCGACCATGCACACGCGGTCTTCGAAGCGTTCAAGGTAACGAGCACCGTCGAAGGTTTTCAGCGCATATGAGGTGTAGAACTTGTATGCACCAAGGAACGTTTCGAAACGGAACTTCTTCGAGTAGGCAAAGTCGTAGAGCTCTTTAATGAACTCGCGCGAGTACTGCTCGAGGGTCTCTGGCTCGTAGTAGTTCTTCTCGACGAGGTAGTTGAGCTTTTCGTCGAGGTCGTGGAAGAAGACCGTGTTGTTGTTGACGTGATCCAGGAAGTACTGACGTGCAGCGTAGCGGTCAGCGTCGAACTGGATCTTTCCGTCAGGTCCATACAGGTTCAACATGGCGTTGAGCTCGTGGTAGCTCAACCCCTGGTACTGCTCAGGAATTTCCTTGAAGCTGGTTTTCACTGAGGATTCAGCGAGAGGTGTGTCCAAAACTCGTCCAGTCCTTCGTTAACGCGGGCTACGTCTTCTTCCGTGCCCATGATTTCGAATGTGTATAGCAGAGGTACGTCTAGTTTCGCGGCGATCTTGCGAGCTGCGATGTTGTATTGCGCACCGAAGTTGGAGTTCCCAGCCCCCATAACTCCACGCAGATACTTTCGGTTCTGAGGTTCCCTCAGAAAGTTGAGGATCTGCGGCAGAATTGACCGCTCACCCTTAGTGCCGCCGTATGTCGGCACGAGCAACACGTAGTCGGTCTCAGCTACGAGATCCGGTTCTGTGCGACGCATGGGGATGCGCGCCGCGCGGCGATTGAGCTTGGTGATGAAGCGGTGTGTATTCCCTGAAGCAGATGAATAGTAAATCAGCCGCTCACGGGTTGTTTCTATGTCCTTTTCCGGCACAGGCATTGCCTGCTGCGGGACCACTGTTGACGTCATGCTCCCTCTCCCGACAAAGGCGTCGTGTTCAAAGGCTGACGAGATACACCAGTCGCTAACGGATCCATCCCGACCCGTGCGGTCAGCCACTAGCCACACGCTGAGGAAATATGAGACCCGCTGAAGGCGTCATTAGGCCACGGAAGACTTGAGCGCGTTTTCGAGCTCGCTGATCTTGTCTGGGCGGAAACCAGCCCAGGAGTCAGACCCGGTCACGACAACTGGTGCCTGCATGAAGCCCATGGAACGTACACGCTCAAGCGCGTCAGCGTCCTGCGACATATCGACAACGTTGTACTCGATACCCTTCTTGTCGAGGGCACGGTAAGTCGCGTTGCACTGAACGCATGCAGGCTTCGAGTAGACGGTTACGGCCATGATCCTTCTTTTCCTTCCTGGGTCGTTTCTGCAGAGAAACGTCACAGCATTGGGTACGACGTGTATTGCTGGGCTACGTGATGTTTCAGTCGCTTAGCCGCAACTGTGCGGTTCCAGCGGTTATGGGTTCCATACTACCCCCCACCACTACATATTGTGTGCAGCAAGAGACGCAACCACCATATCCTGTCTTACATCGATGTCATTACAACACCGTTCATCCACAGCACATGTGGAGATATTCACTACTGGAACGCCGAGATTTCGCGGTTCAAAACTCGTTGTCCACAGCGTGTGGGTTAACAGTCCCCAAGGATGTGCACAGTGAAAATCACTGAAAATTAATTTTTAAACATCTGCCCTCCGGCGTGTTGCGCATCGAATCATCTTC
>CABTZC010000329.1 GCA_902489185.1 uncultured Brevibacterium sp.
CGTGGGCAGAGATGGGAATCATCAGGAGCGCTTCGACCTCTGGCCACACGACCGGGCCACCGGCAGAAAACGCGTACGCCGTGGAGCCCGTGGGGGTTGCAAAAATGACCCCGTCGCATCCGAACGACGACACTGGCCGGTAGTCCACCCCCACGACTACCTCGATCATGGAAGAGTAACGGCCCTTTTCAATTGTGGCTTCGTTGAGAGCCCAATCACGGTGAAGCAGGTGACCGTCTTGTGTGACAGAGATGTCGAGCGCCATGCGCTGTTCGACAAAGTACTGGCGCATGATGGCGGCTTGGGTCGCTTGCTCGAGCTCTTGGCGTTCCGACTCTGCGAGGAATCCCACGTGGCCCAAGTTGATTCCCATAATGGGAACCGCGGTTTCGTGGTACATGCCTGCTGCTCGCAGGATGGTTCCGTCGCCTCCTAAGACCATAATGAGTTCAGGGTCTACCGTCTCGAGTTCACCTGTTGACAACACTTCGATAGGAGTCGCGGGTTCACCTTCGTAACTCACCAGTGCCGTGTAGTCGTCATGGGACATCATTGGGGTGACGTTTTCTGCGTGGAGGAGTGAACACACGTCTAATGCGGCTTGTCTGGCGTGTGCACGGTGCGGGTGCAAAACGACAACGATACTTCTCATGTCACCTCCCCTTGTGAACCTATCGGACTTTCAGCGTAGACGAAATACTCGATATTTCCTGCAGGTCCAGGAAGGTGAGATTCGTGGGTTCGCAGAATGTACGCACCGGCCGAACGTAGATGTGTGATGACCCGATCGACAGCCTCTTGCCGTTTTTGCACCGAAGTCACCACCCCGTGTTTGTCCAGGGCCGAGCGGTCCAGTTCGAATTGGGGTTTCACCATAAGGAGCAGATGACCGCCAGGGCGTACGACGTCCAGGAGCCGGTCGATAAACAGCGTGAGGGAGATAAACGACACGTCGGCAACAACCAGGTCCACGTCTCCGCTCGTCCATTCTGGGGTGAGTTCGCGCAGATTGTGCCCCTCGAGGTTCGTCACGCGCGGATCGGTGCGCAGGCTCGCGTGGAGTTGATCGTGGCCCACGTCGACTGCATAGACGTGCTTAGCGCCTTTTGCAAGCAGCACTTGCGTGAATCCACCGGTTGACGCGCCCGCGTCCACGCACGTGAGCCCGTCTACCCGGTCAATTCCCAGGTCGCTGAAGGCGCCTAAGAGTTTGTGCGCTGATCGGGCGACCCACGGGTCTGCTTGGGTGAGCGCCATCTGGTCATCGGGCCCTACCGGGTAACTGGGTTTTGTCACTGCACGACCATTGACGGTGACATTGCCTGCCGAGATTTCGCGGGCAGCCCTGTTGCGAGAGGCGACGAGTCCACGGGCCACGAGTTCGGTGTCGAGCCTGGGCACTACGGCCGTAACCCGTCCAGCTCGGTGGCCATGGAGTCAAGAAGTTCGTGCAGTTGGGTGATTGCGGTGTCAATCTCGCCGAGGTCTCCCCCAGGTAGCTCTTGAATCTCGAGGGCACGCTGCTCCCAGTTCATAGCTGCCCGCTCAAAGTGCCAGCGTCCAGGTCAGTGTTGTGGACGTGCATGTATGCAAGGGCTGCGTTTGCTGCCAGTAGAGGGTCTCCGTCGTGGGTCACGACACCCGCCTCTACCCGCACGGAAGCCGTTCCGCACCGC
>CABTZC010000330.1 GCA_902489185.1 uncultured Brevibacterium sp.
CTCTTGATATTCCGGAATCAGCGTGTTCACGCCGGGAACGTCGCTGGTGAAGTCGCCTTTTGCCAAGAAGGACAACAAGCCAGGAATCTCAATAATAGGTTTAACGGAGTCACACGAGTTGAGGTCGGGCTTGCCCACGGTCAGAACCGAGAACTGCCCACCGTCGTGGCACGCAGCTTCAGCAGACGCCATCTTCATAGGCTGCTGTTCGTACATGAGTTTCGCCTGGAAGTCACCCGTAATAGCGACGAACACAAACGCGATGATCGCGGTCCATGCACCCATACGGAGCGACTTGATCCACACGGAGTGGTCTTTTGCGTCACGCCCTGCGAGTTCCGGAGCATCACCAACGACAACATTGCCTTTGTCATCGACGGTGTCGATTCCGTCCTTACGGCGACGCCACAGGTGGTACCACGAGATGCCGAGGAGGAAACCTCCACCTACAGCAACTGCACCTGCCAGGGTGTGCGCATACGCCCACAGAGCCGTGTTGTTAGTCAAAACCGCGAAAACATCAACCATGACTGGGCGCCCGTCGATGATTTCGACTCCTACAGGGTGCTGCATCCACGAGTTGGCAACAATAATGAAGTAGGCCGACAGCCATGACCCGATCACAGCGGCCCACAAAACAGTCAAGTGCAACGGTTTAGAAAGACGCTTCCAACCAAAGATCCAAATTCCTAGGAAAGTCGATTCCAGGAAGAACGCGATGAGCGCTTCCATAGCCAGAGGTGCACCGAACACGTCTCCCACGAAACGCGAGTACTCGCTCCACGCCATTCCGAACTGAAATTCCTGAACAATACCGGTAACGACACCCATGATGAAGTTAATCAGGTAGAGCTTGCCCCAGAACTTTGTGGAGCGTAGCCACCGCTCATCACCAGTGCGGTAGTACAAGGTCTGCATAATACCCACGAGCAGTCCAAGCCCGAGGGTGAGCGGGACCATCCAGAAGTGGTACACGGTGGTAATTCCAAACTGCCACCGGCCGATGAGTACCGGGTCCACGTCGCCTCCTCAAATGTGCACACTACGTGCGCAACAGTGTGGTTAATCCACCACAATTTTAACGATACTCACAGGATTTCAGGGTACGCGAGGCACATTCGAAATAGTTGGTCTCACGTTTCGGCTAGTGGAAGTCGCCCAGGTCACGGTGGAAGTTTCGGAGGCGATTGCGGCGTGATCTACGCGTCAATCCGTTGCGCGTCGAGCGACGCCGCACCGGAAACAATAAATTGTTTACGAGGAGCAACCTCGGAACCCATCAAAAGGTTAAAAGTAGCATCGGCCCTTGCAATGTCTTCCATCGTCACACGCCTGAGCATTCGGTGGTCTGGATCCATGGTGGTTTCCGCCAACTGATCAGCATCCATCTCACCCAAGCCCTTATAGCGTTGCGGGGTCTTGTAGTTCTTCTTCTGCCGGTCCAGCCGAGCGATCGTTTTGTGGAGCTCGGCTTCCGAATATGTGTAGATGACGTCGTTAGCCTTACCTCGGTTCACCACTTCCACACGGTGAAGCGGGGGAACGGCAGCAAATACGCGCCCGGCTTCCACAAGTGGACGCATATATCTGAAAAACAAGGTAAGGAGCAACGTACGGATATGGGCACCGTCGACGTCGGCATCGGTCATGA
>CABTZC010000331.1 GCA_902489185.1 uncultured Brevibacterium sp.
AACGAAATCATGAAGGACCTCATTTCACGTGGGCTGTAGGGCGTAGAAGGCACGTCACCAGCGCAGCAGATTACGAAAGGAAACCACCATGCAGTTCGCAAATAAAACGTTTATTGTCACGGGAGGCGGATCTGGTCTGGGTGCCGCTACAACTCAGGCTCTGGTCGAGCGAGGAGCTCGCGTTTTTATCGCCGACCTCAAGGGAGAAGCCCCATCGGGTGCCGAGTTCGTCGAAACCGATGTGACGAGTCCTGAAAGCGTTTCGGCCCTGGTAGATAAAGCCAATGCTGATGGTACCTTGGCGGGGCTGGTCAACTGTGCTGGAATCGGTACCGCGCAGAAGACCGTGAGCTCGAAGGGGCCGCACGACCTCGAGTCGTTCGCCAAGGTCGTGAACGTGAACCTCATTGGTACATTTAACGCGATTCGTTTGGCATCCTGGGCCATGTCGCAGAACGAGCCGGGCGAAGACGGTGAGCGTGGCGTGATCGTCAACACGGCGTCTGTTGCGGCGTTCGAGGGCCAGATTGGTCAAGCTGCTTACTCCGCTTCTAAGGGAGGCGTCGCTGGGATTACCCTTCCCATTGCCCGTGACTTGGCGAGTGTGGGTATCCGCGTTGTCACGATTGCGCCGGGTCTGTTCCTCACCCCAATGTTGGCGGGGCTGCCAGAAGCGGCCCAGGAGTCGCTGGGTAAGCAGGTGCCGTTCCCACAGCGCCTGGGGCAGCCGAGCGAATACGCCCACTTGGTGACGCACATTGTGGAAAACCGGATGCTCAACGGTGAAGTGATTCGCCTGGATGGTGCGATCCGTATGGCGCCACGTTAAATCCACAGCGTACAGGGGCAGGCAACCGCAAGGTTGCCTGCCCCTTTTTATATTTATATGCGTTTATATGCGCCGAGGTGACATATGGAATTCCTGTTTCCTCAGTTGCCGTAGCGGGTGCCGGGTTTATGGGGGCCGTTTGTCACCGTTTGTGCGGTGTCTTTCGTGGAACACGCACACCTCCTGCTGCCTGTCCGGTTCGCTCGGAAATGGGCCTTTGCTACACAATTTTGTCTTATTTGAATATCCGCTCGTGTCCCCAGTTGAATGCGTTTCATTGGGTGGGAGTCGTTTCTGCGACTGAACGCTCGTTCGAAAATAAATCGAAACAAAATGAACAAAACCCTTGACTCTTACATTCGAACACAAATAGAATAGGGGTATGTAAAGGGGGTGACACCGCATGACCGCAACAGATCACCATGTACGCAATGACGTGTATGAGGGGCCGGCTGTTGAGTTGTTCGAAGCAGTTAAGGACACCACACGGCTGATGGATGAAGCACGTGTGAAACAAGCAGAAGCCGTCGCTGCTTTGATCAGCGCCCACATCGCGCCGTTGGATGATTTCACCGGTGGCATGCACGCAGTGTTCACCTCCAACCCGGGTGCTGGCCCGCTTGTCACTAACGGGAAGGCGGGGAAGAGCTTAAACGCGGGTAAGGCTTCACATTCGGCTTCGGGGTCGTCTTCTGCTTTCGGGCCGGTGACTGCTTCTCATGCGGGTGCTCGGGTTGTTTCTGCGGACGGTCCGCGCGCCACTGTTGGTGTGGATGATGTGGTG
>CABTZC010000332.1 GCA_902489185.1 uncultured Brevibacterium sp.
CCCGCGATGAAGAGCTAGTGGAGGTCACGGATAACCACGTCACGATCGACGCCCGCGAACCGCGCGGTTACGCAGGCGATGTTGAAGCGGTGCTCACTGACGTGCGCGATCATGTGTCGCACGAGTGGAACGTGTACGTGCTCACGGAAGGTAAAGGGTCGGGTGAGCGGCTTGTTGAGGTCTTCTCTGAGGCCGATATTGCTGCCCACTTTGAGCCGGTGATCGATGCTCCTGCACCGGCGGCCACTGTCACCGTGACAACGGCTGCCACATACGCGGGATTCGTCAGTGAGAGCGCGAAACTTGCGGTTCTCACGGAATCCGAGGTTTTGGGCCGTTCCGTCCAGAACAGTCGCCAAGGGCGTAAGTCCCTTCCGCGCAGGCGTCGCCGCGGGCAGGTGGACCCGCTTGACCTGAAGCCAGGCGACTTTGTGGTTCACGAACAGCACGGCGTAGGGCGGTTTGTGGAGCTAGTCCAGCGCACTACGCGTAAAGGTAAGGACTCTCTGACGCGTGAGTACTTAGTGATCGAATACGCGCCGTCTAAACGTGGCCACCCCGGCGACCGCTTGTTCGTGCCGTCCGACTCGCTTGACCAGGTCACCCGCTATGTGGGTGGCGAAAGTCCTTCGGTCAACAAGATGGGCGGAGCCGACTGGGCGAAGACCAAACAGCGCGCTCGCAAAGCGGTTAAGGAGATTGCCGGAGAGCTGGTGCGTCTGTACTCGGCGCGTATGGCCTCGAAAGGCTTCCAGTTCTCCCCAGATACGCCGTGGCAGCGGGAGCTGGAGGACGCGTTCCGGTACGTCGAAACCGCTGACCAGCTCACCACGATCGACGAAGTCAAAGAGGACATGGAGAAGCCACTCCCCATGGACCGTCTGATCTGCGGTGATGTGGGTTATGGAAAGACCGAGGTGGCAGTCCGGGCCGCTTTCAAGGCAGTTCAGGACGGCAAGCAGGTGGCGGTGCTGGTTCCCACCACTTTGTTGGTTCAGCAGCACTTTGAGACGTTTAGGGAACGGTACGCGGGATTCCCCGTCACGGTGGGTAAGCTTTCGCGTTTCCAGACTCCCAAGGAGTCACAGCAGACCAAGGACGACATTCATTCCGGCAAGCTCGATGTGGTGATCGGAACTCACCGTTTGCTTTCCGGTGAAGTGCGTTTTAAGAACCTGGGGCTTGTCATTATTGACGAAGAGCAACGCTTTGGGGTGGAACACAAAGAGACACTCAAAGCGATGCGCACCAATGTGGACGTGTTGGCAATGAGTGCGACTCCAATTCCGCGCACCCTGGAAATGGCTGTGACGGGGATCCGTGAGATGTCCACACTGGCCACGCCGCCGGAGGAACGCCACCCCGTGCTCACCTACGTGGGTAAGTACGAGGAAAAGCAGGTCACTGCGGCGATTCGTCGGGAACTTTTACGCGAAGGGCAAGTGTTCTTCATCCACAACCGGGTCCAAGACATTGACGCGGTCGCAACCCGGATAGCCGAACTTGTGCCGGAAGCTCGCATCGCTGTTGCGCACGGAAAAATGGGCGAACAGCAGCTTGAAAAAGTGTTTGTGGACTTCTGGGAAAAGCAGTAC
>CABTZC010000333.1 GCA_902489185.1 uncultured Brevibacterium sp.
GAGAGTGTCTGATGGTTTGTGTGTGGGTACCTAACCCGCATAAGGAGATAGACCAGAATGACTACTGTGGCGAGACGAGATCCGGCTGATAAGGCCAAGATTGATGCGATTGAAAAGAAGCTGCTTGCTAACCCAGAAATCGCGAAACTAATTGATGACCTAGGCACGTTTACAACGGATGCCAATGTGAAGCGTCCTGGGTTTGGTTCCGCTTCTTTTACGGCCCTGTGTTGATGGGCTCGGTGAGATAGTACTCGGTTTCTACTTCTTGTGGGGTGGCGTAGCCCAACGCCTCGTGAAGACGTTTGGTGTTCCACCAGTGCACCCACCGCAGGGTGGCTAGCTCGACTTCTCCTACTGATGTCCACGGGCCTTGAGGATGGATAAGTTCAGCCTTGTAGAGACCGTTAACAGTCTCGGCCAGCGCGTTGTCATAGGAATCTCCGACTGTGCCGACACTCGGCCGGATCTCGGCTTCGGCCAAAGCAGTGGAGTACTTCAGTGACACGTACTGACTCCCCCGGTCACTGTGGTGTATCAGCTGGTCGCCGTGGATTCGACCGGCAGTCGTTAATGCATGTTCCAGTGCCTCCATCGGCAGCGCATCGGTGCGCATCGTAGATCGGGTGGCAACACCGACTATTTTGCGGCTGTAGACGTCAATGACAAACGCGGTGTACGCAAATCCTGACAGGGTGCGAACATAGGTAATGTCGGCGACCCACAGCCGCCCAGGGGCTGTTGCCCGGAAGTTTCGCTGCACAAGATCCGGACGATGATCCGGCACCTTAGGGCTGATCGTGGTCACCGGGGTGCGTCCACGTCGTCGACCAGACACACCTGCAAGTTTCATCAGGCGTGCGGTCTTGTCGCGGCCGATATGAAAGCCCTCACGGTTCATCGCGTGCCACATCTTGCGGAGGCCGTAGACCGAGAAGTTTTCCGCATGCACACGCTGGATCTCTGGGATAAGCAGGCTATCGCTTCAAGCCCTCGCACTCGGGGCGCGGGTGGTGGCTTTACGGTAGCCGCGGGAGGTGATGAATCCACGGTCTGCTTGTTTCAGAACACGGCAGATGGCCTCGACCCCAAATTGCTCCTTGTACTCGTCGATGTAGGAGATTATCTGGTCGTGGGTCGGTCGAGTTCCGCTGCGAAAAAAGCCGAGGCAGTCTTGAGGATTCCGTTGGCACGTTTTAACTCGCGGTTTTCCCGGCGTAGCCGTTTGAGCTCTTCTTCCATGGTTTCGCCGCTAGTTGGTGCTGCCTGCTCATGGGCGACGCTGTCGCGGTACCAGGCGCGCAACGTGTGGTGGGACACGCCAAGAAGCTCCCCGACTTCCTCGTACGCGCGTTGCCGTGAACAAGACTCCAGACGGACCATCTCTAAGACTTGATGGACCGCCTTCTCCTTGAATTCGGCGGAATACTTTCTGGGCATAGTGCCAATCCTTCCTTAGCAAAGGTAGGAACTAAACCCAGGACGCTTCACGCGCTGATTTGTTGTGCGCATCTCAAAATCCAACCTCGGCTTGAAATTCTTGCATAGATCGTGGCATGAGCGTTTTGCTATAGTCGAGCTATTTTGCGTA
>CABTZC010000334.1 GCA_902489185.1 uncultured Brevibacterium sp.
CCGATTCGGCTAACAGGTCACATCCCGTGATACCCAGGTCCAGGATTCCCGAACCTACATACACCGCGATGTCGCGCGGGCGCAGGTAGAAGAACTCCACGTCATTTTCGCTGTCACGGTGGACCAGCGTCTTAGTGTTGGACCTCAGATGGTAACCAGCTTCTCGCAGCATGTGCGCGGACGCTTCTGACAACGCACCCTTGTTGGGTACGGCAATTCGCAACATGAGGATCTCCTGCTAGAGCTGTTTGTACACGTCTTCTGGGCTAACGCCCTTTGCGAGCATCATGACCTGGACGTGGTAAATGAGCTGGGCCGCTTCGGCGGTGAATTCTTCGACGGTTTCGTGTTCGGCAGCCATCCACACCTCGGCCGCTTCTTCCACGATCTTCTTCCCAATCGCATGGACGCCAGCCGCGTGTTCTTTCACGGTTGAAGAGTGTGGGTCCCCGGTTTCAACTTTGTGCTGAAGTTCTGCATAAAGCTCGTCAAAAGTCTTCACGCTTTCATGCTAGTACACGTCATCTGAGGTAAACGTAGTGGCCCGCGATGAGGGATGCGTCACCGTTTGCCTACTCCGCTTAGCCCAATCCACGATGCCCATGATCACCATGATGAGAAAGATGAAGTACACGATCCCGGAAAACAGCAAACCACCCATGATGGCCAAAGGAATTCCCACCAGGTCAACTGCCAACCAGACGAACCAAAATTCGACAACGGCTTTTCCTTGCGCGTACATGGCGACAAGTGATCCCACAAAGATGTATGCGTCTGGGAACGGATTCCACGACCAATTTCCCAGGTGCAAAATGTATCCGAAACCTAAGGTGCCCACGAGCAGGGCGCATGCCAGCAACACTCGTTCACGCGCAGTTGCCCAGCGCACGCGTACTTCACCGTCTTGTTCGTGACTTTTCTTCCACGTAACCCAGCCCCATACTGCTGCGATGATGATGACGACTTGGCGACTCGCATTGCCACCTAAATGAGCCGACACCGACGCGGAAAACAGGAGCACTGACCCCAGAATCTGCACGGGCCACGACAGAATGTTGC
Source organism: uncultured Brevibacterium sp. (assembly GCA_902489185.1). Classification (GTDB taxonomy): domain Bacteria; phylum Actinomycetota; class Actinomycetes; order Actinomycetales; family Brevibacteriaceae; genus Brevibacterium. The sequence goes on from CABTZC010000334.1 coordinate 1,060, forward strand.
GTTTGAGCGCCAGATATACGGTGAGCAGGGCGAAGATGTTACCCAGGAAGTCGGACCACGGGACCGGTTTGCCTAAAAGTTCAAAAACCGGAGTGTTAAGCCACGCGAATATTCCCATTACTGGTGAGCCAGTGCTTGGGCGCGCAGTTCGTCGATCGTGGCCGCGGGGTTTTCGCTTCCATACACGGCAGAGCCTGCGACAAAAACGTTGGCCCCGGCTTCGACTGCTTGGTCCAAGGTTGAAGCTGAGATTCCGCCATCAACTTGGATATTGACCTTCATGTTCTGCTCGGAGATCGCAGCGCGTAGACGTTTCACCTTGGGCAAGCACACATCCAGGAACTTCTGGCCACCAAAGCCTGGCTCCACCGTCATGATGAGCACTTGGTCGAACTCCCCCAACAGGTCGAACAGTGGCTCAACTGGAGTGGCCGGTTTGATTGCCACCGAGGCTTGAGCCCCCAAACGAAGCAGCTTCCGCGCCCAACACACGGGAGCGGCGGGGGCGTCCGCGGGGGAAGGCTAC
>CABTZC010000335.1 GCA_902489185.1 uncultured Brevibacterium sp.
AACCAATGAACTTGTTGGCCTTTTTGCCTTCCACATCCCGCGTGGACAACTCAAGGTAAAAGTCGTCCAATCCAAAATCACGCAATAGCGACAGCATGAAGTTGAGCAGGTGTTTAATCTCGCTGGCCGCGTCCTCAACAGCCACATACGAGTGCGAATCGTCCTGCGTAAGGGCGCGCACGCGAGTAAGACCGTGGACCACACCCGACGGTTCGTTCCGGTATACCGTCCCAAACTCAAAAAGTCGCAGTGGCAGTTCCCGGTAGGAACGACCTCGGGAGCGGTAAATGAGGTTGTGCATGGGGCAGTTCATCGCTTTCAAGCGATACGGCTGGCCCTGCTTGATAACTTCGCCGTTTTCGTCGCGCTGTTCGTCCACCTGCATGGCAGGGAACATGTTTTCGCCGTAGTACGGCAAGTGTCCCGAGGTGTAATACAGGGCCTCTTTCGAAATGTGTGGGGTGCCCACGTACTCAAAGCCCTCTTCAATGTGGCGGGCGCGCACGTAGTCTTCCATTTCACGTTTGATGACTCCACCCTTGGGGTGGAAAACGGGAAGACCCGATCCCAGTTCGTCGGGGAAGCTAAACAAGTCAAGTTCGGCGCCCAGGCGACGGTGGTCGCGACGCTCAGCTTCAGCGATACGTTCTTGATAGGCCTTGAGATCGTCTTTACTGGCCCACGCGGTTCCGTACACGCGCTGCAGGCTGGCGTTGTCCTGATCGCCTCGCCAGTACGCGGCCGAGGCGCGGGTGACGGCAAAACCATTGCCAATGAGTTTAGTGCTGGGAAGGTGAGGTCCGCGGCACAAGTCCTGCCACACGACTTCGCCCTTGCGGTTACGGTTTTCGTACACCGTCAGCACCGATCCGCCCACTTCGACGCTGGCGCCTTCAGCACCCTTGCCCTTGTCCTGAATGAGCTCGAGTTTAAACGGCTCGTTTGCTTCGCGACGGATCGCTTCGTCTTCGTCGACGACGACGCGGTGGAAGGTCTGCCCTTCCTTCACAATCCGCTGGGCTTTTTTCTCAATCGCTTTGAGGTCTTCAGGCGTAAAAGGTTCTTCCACCTGGAAGTCATAGTAGAAGCCGTCGGTGATGTACGGGCCGATTCCCAGTTTGGAGCCTGGGTACAGTTCCTGCACCGCCTGGGCTACCACGTGAGCACACGAGTGACGCAGAATGTCGAGTCCATCCGGTTCAGAGATCAGGATTGGCTCAACCGTGTCACCTGCTCGCAGTTCACGGTCCAGATCAGCGGGCGCGCCGTTGAGGCGAATGGCGATGACGTCTTTACGATCAGCGAAGAACTCTGTGGCTGTCATGCCTTCCTCGAAATCGATATTTTTACCGTCGAGGGTCACGATGTCTGCCACGTTAGTCTCCTGTCGATGTGTTTGCTTTGCGCTCGAAACGATTGTGCTCCAAGCACAGGATCGATTCTATCCCCTTTGATGATATGCGCACGGCCCAGGTGAATACCTGGGCCGTGTGAGAAAGAAGGTCAGCTGTTCTTGAAGTCGAACTTCTTGTCGTTGAGGTACATCGTGATCTTCACATTCTT
>CABTZC010000336.1 GCA_902489185.1 uncultured Brevibacterium sp.
AACGGCCCCGGTGACCCAGCCACCGCAGACCATCAAGTCGAGGTACTCACCCGCGTTCTTGAAGAAAAGATCCCATTCTTTGGCATTTGCTTCGGAAACCAACTGTTGGCCCGGGCGCTAGGCTTCGAGACATACAAACTCCGATTCGGACACCGAGGCATTAACCAGCCAGTCCTCGACGTGGAAACCGGGCGCGTAGAAATCACCGCCCAGAACCACGGTTTCGCTGTGGATGCACCTATCGGGGACCCCGTGACCGCACCCAATGAAAAATTTGGGCGCGTCCAGGTGAGCCACATCGGACTCAACGACAACGTGGTAGAAGGGCTTGCCTGCCTGGACATCCCGGCGTTTTCCGTACAGTTCCACCCGGAAGCCGCCGCGGGACCCCACGACTCAGAAAACCTTTTCGACCGGTTCGCTCGCATCATGAGCGACGCATAAGGAGGACCCGTGCCACTGCGCAAAGACCTACAGTCAGTTCTTGTCATCGGTTCGGGGCCCATCGTCATTGGTCAGGCCTGCGAATTCGACTACTCCGGTACCCAGGCGTGCCGCGTGCTGCGCTCAGAAGGCCTGCGCGTCATTTTGGTCAACTCGAACCCCGCGACCATCATGACCGACCCTGACATTGCCGACGCCACCTACGTTGAACCTATCGACCCCGAAGTCATCGAAGCGATCATCGCAAAGGAACGCCCGGACGCGCTTCTACCCACCCTGGGTGGACAAACCGCACTCAACGCGGCCATCAACTTGCACAAGGCTGGTGTGCTGGAAAAATATGGCGTCGAACTCATCGGTGCGGACGTCGACGCAATTGAACGTGGAGAAAACCGCCAACAGTTCAAAGACGTCGTCGAAACCTGCGGTGCTGAAGTGGCCCGCTCCCGCATCGCTCACACCATGGACGAATGCCTCGAAGCAGCCCAAGAACTGGGCTACCCCATGGTGGTGCGCCCCTCGTTCACCATGGGTGGCCTGGGCTCCGGAATGGCGTACAACGAAGACGACCTGCGCCGCATCGCAGGCGACGGTCTACACGACTCACTCACCAATGAAGTGCTGTTGGAAGAATCGATTCTGGGGTGGAAAGAATACGAACTCGAACTCATGCGCGACCGCAACGACAACGTCGTGGTGGTGTGTTCAATCGAAAACTTTGACCCGGTAGGTGTTCACACGGGTGACTCCATCACGGTCGCACCCGCCATGACACTCACGGACGTCGAATTCCAGAAGATGCGCGACATCGGTATCGCGATCATCCGTGAAGTTGGTGTGGACACGGGCGGCTGTAACATCCAGTTCGCCGTCAACCCCGACAACGGGCGCATCGTTGTCATCGAAATGAACCCGCGCGTGTCCCGCTCGTCTGCGCTTGCATCGAAGGCCACCGGCTTCCCAATCGCAAAGATCGCTGCCAAACTGGCCGTCGGTTACTCGCTTGACGAGATCCGCAACGACATCACGCAGGAGACCCCGGCGTCGTTCGAACCCGCCCTGGACTACGTTGTGGTCAAGGTTCCACGTTTCG
>CABTZC010000337.1 GCA_902489185.1 uncultured Brevibacterium sp.
ACCTTGCCCACGTCCACGTTCGGGTCACAGTGCAAGGCATAACACAGCGGAACTCCAGTCAACGCACCCTGCTGAATAATTCGCAACGCCCCGCCAGGCGTTACTTCTTCAGCCGGTTGGAAAATACACCGGATTGTGCCACCCAAACCACCTTTGGTTTCGTGGATACGCGACAGGGCGAGCGCCGCTCCCATCGTCGCAGTGAGGTGAACATCATGACCACACGAGTGGCTCACGCCCGGCACCGTCGAAGCAAAATCTGTCCGGGTCAGATCGTCCAACGGAAGAGCATCGATGTCGGCGCGCAGACCACCCGCAATGGGCCCATCACCCACATCCACGTACAGGCCCGTACCTTCAAACAACACCGGCTCAAGTCCCGCATCCCGCAAACGTTGCGCGATCTTCTCAGTTGTGCGGTGCTCGACATTCGACAGTTCAGGGTGGGCGTGAATATCACGACGAAACTCAATGAGCTCATCTACTAGTTCGCTCACAACTGTCTGAATCAACGTGCCCTCTTCCCATTACGTGTGTGGCAATAATGTAGTCGCTCACTGCCACGCGAGCCAGTTCATGACACGGAATGACACGCAGACACCCCCTTACAGAATCTGCGTCATCCCCCGATCCTTCAAGCGCTCAACCACCTTCTTAACCTGCTGTGCACTGCTACGACTCGTCACAAGCAACGCATCGTCGGTATCCACAACCACCACGTCGTCGAGCCCCACAAGAGCCACGGGCCGGTCGCCGGTCGAAATCACGACACCAGAAGCATCCTCCGCAACCACTGGCGCGTCACCAATGACCTTCACCGCACACCGCTCTCCCGGCGCCGGTTGCCTCAGTTTTGCCACCGCATCAAAGTCACCCACGTCATCCCAACCGAAATCACCCGGGACCACCACAACGCGTCCGGCGCGCGCAGCCGGCTCCGCAATCACATAATCAATCGCCACTTTCTCCAACTGCGGCCACACCTCACCCAAAACAGCATCTTGACAGTCGGTGTCCCATACCTCGGCGATCTTCATTAACCCTGCATACAGATCAGGGGCGTGCTGCGCGAACAACTCCAACATTGCATCAGTCCGCGCAATAAACATGCCCGCATTCCACCGGTAACGCCCCGAAAACGTGTACTTGCGCGCCGTGGTCGCGTCCGGTTTCTCCACAAAGTTGAGCGCGCGCCGGGCAGTGGGAGCCGCACGCAACCCCAAGTTCGCACCGGTTTCGATATTCCCAAACCCAAACACGGCATACGAAGGCGTGATTCCAACCGTGACAATGTCCCCGCCAGACGCCGCCGCCACAGCCTGCGTGATGACCGTGCGGAAATCTTCCGCATTCGTAATTGAGTGATCTGCAGAAAAAGAGCCAATGACCGCGTCTGGGTCGGTGCGGTGAATGAGGGCGGCGGCAAGCCCAATGGCTGCCGCAGAGTCCCGAGGTGAAGGCTCCCTGACGAGCCGATCCTTACGTAAATCTGGGAGCTGCTGCGAGACCTCTTCCGCGTGAGCTTGCCC
>CABTZC010000338.1 GCA_902489185.1 uncultured Brevibacterium sp.
ACACGCCCATCAACGTGATCGAAGAGTTTGCGCGCGGGCTTAACGACGAGGCCCAGCGGGCCGGTGCCGCAATTATTGGAGGAGACCTCTCTGCCGGAGGGCTCATCACGGTAGCGATCACTGCCGTAGGGTACTTGCGCACGGATCCAATCCTGCGTTCAGGCGCACGCCCCAATGACGGGGTGTTCCTGGCCGGCACGCTGGGCCACGCCGCAGCTGGACTCGATCTGTTGTTTGCTGGATACCGACTCGGAAACAGTGAAACCGACCCTTTCATCGAGACTCAGCTGGCACCTCGGCCGGATTACACCACCGCGGCCCGGCTGCCAGGGTGGGCACACGCTGGAATTGACGCGAGCGACGGACTCAGTGGGGACTTAGGAAAGGTTGCGCGGAAGTCCGGGGTGGACATCCAACTGGACCCGGAGGCAATCGCAGGACTGGCCAACCAGGTTCGCCCAGCCGCGGAAATCCTTGGGGACTCCGGTAAGGCACTGGCATGGGTGCTTCACGGTGGGGAAGACCACGGGTACCTGGTTACCGGGTCGGCAGGCACCGCTCCGGTAGGCTTGACCCGGATCGGAACATGCGTGGCCGGGACGGGGAGACTCACGCTTGACGGAGCAGAGGTTCAGCCCGGAGCGTTCACCCACTTTTCGGAGGCACAGTGAAGGATTCGGCTCGCGTCAACGCGAGGCTCGCAGCACGGTGGGCCAGGCGCGCGGTTGAACGCATGAAGCGGCGCCGTCACGACATTGACGAAATCAACGTGTTTCCCGTGCCCGACGGTGACACCGGCACCAACATGTACGACACGGTTCGTTCCGCGTACCGGGCGGTCGAAGAACTCACGGGAACCGTGACCATGCACCGTGTGGTTGACGCCATGGCGACAGGCGCGCTAAGGGGAGCCCGAGGTAATTCCGGGTTGATCCTGTCTGTGGCCTTGCGCGGGGTGGCAGACGCTTTGGACGGGGTTGCCGAACTCGACGCACATACGTTCGCCGGGGCGATGGAACTCGCGGCGGCTAGGGCCGAACAAGCGATCGCAACCCCTGTTCACGGAACCATGGTGACTGTGCTTCACGAAATGGCTCAGAAGGCGCGTGAAGAAGCTGACGCTGGTTCGGATCTGCTGACCCAGTTAGAAGCGGTGCGCAAACGTTCACGCGAAGCCCTGGGCGAGACCACGGGGCAGCTCGCGGTCCTTTCTGACGCGCACGTTGTCGACGCGGGGTCTTCTGGAATCGTGGAGATGTTTGACCTGCTCTATTTGACAGTTTCAGGGCGGTCGCCGTCGTCTGAAGGCGTGCGGTACGCGCCTGCTCAAGGCGTTGAAATGCGTGCGGAAACTGGCCTTGAGCTGGTGTTTTGGTGTGCCGAACAAAAAGACAAGACTCGGGAAGTGACGCGCGCGCTCACGAAGCTCGGGGGTACGTCCATTGTGGTGTCGTGGCCCAAGATTCACGTCCACGTGGCTGACGATGAAACGGCCCGTTCTGTTTTGGCGGCGTGTGAACCG
>CABTZC010000339.1 GCA_902489185.1 uncultured Brevibacterium sp.
CCCGCCGCTTTGAACGCGGAGTCGACCCCCACTTGGGACCGGTGGCCGCCATGCGTTGCGCACAGCTGCTCCACGAACTTGCCGGGGGTACCATCGCGCCCGAGGTGACTGTCGTCGGATCTGTCCCGGAACCTACCGTGATCCCACTCCTCGCCGACGCTGCCGCCAAGCGCGTGGGTGTCGACTACACGAGTGAGCAGGTAGAGAACGCACTTACTGCGGTGGGATGCGATGTCGACCACGCGGTTGACGGGCAATCGACCCTGGCTGTCACGGTGCCCAGCTGGCGCCCGGACCTCACGGGGCCCGAAGACCTCATCGAAGAAATCGCGCGCGTCAACGGCTACGACCAGATCCCTTCCGTAGCGCCTCAAGCACCGGGCGGATCTGGCCTGACACACCGCCAGAAAGCGCTTCGCACGGTTTCGAACCTGCTGGCTCACGTGGGACTGACCGAAGTTCTCACCTACCCGTTCACCGCAGACACCCGTAGCGACGCGCTGCTCCTCGAAGCTGACGACCCGCGTCGCACAATGGTGCGTCTGGCCAACCCCATGGCCGATGACCAGCCACTTCTGCGCTCCCACCTGCTCGCAACCCTGCCGGACGCGGTCAACAAGAACCTGGGACGCGGCTTCAAGGACGTTTTCGTGTTTGAAACCGGCCTGGTCACGCAACCAGAGGCACAGGCCACCGCGACCGGCACATTCGCCCCCGGCTATCACCCAACCGAAGACGAACTCGCAACCCTGCGCTCAGCCGTTCCACCGCAGCCACTTCACGCAGCTGCCGTTATGACCGGCAAGATCGAGCGCTTGGGCGTGTGGGGTAAGGGTCGCAACGTCGAAGCCACCGACGCAATCGACCTCGTCCACCGCATCGCTGGAGCCCTGGGCCTGACCCTGGACGTGCGCGCCGCTCAGACGGCGCCATTCCACCCCGGCCGTTGCGCAGAGTTCACACTGGGCGACACCGTGGTGGGACACGCCGGTGAGCTTCACCCCAAGGCGATTGAAAACCTGGGGCTGCCCGCCCGCACGTGCGCCTTTGAAGTGGACCTCGACGCGCTGTTTGCACACTCGCTTGAACGCGCGTGGGACGGCGCCCTGTCCACCTATCCGGTTTCACGCCAAGACGTTGCACTCATCGTGGACGAATCAGTCCCTGCCGCAGACCTTGCGCGTGCTCTGCGCGAAGGTGCCGGGTCGGAACTCGAAGACCTGGACATCTTTGACCTCTACACGGGTGACCAGGTGGGCGAAGGCAAGAAGTCAGTCGCCTTCCGTATGACCTTCCGCGCCGCCGACCGTACGCTCACCGCAGACGAAGCCTCGGCTCTGCGCGTGAAAGCCACCGACAACGCCCACGCCAAGTTCGGCGTTGAGGTGCGCTCATGACACTCGCGCTCATCACGGGAGGAACCCGCGGAATCGGAAACCACCTGGTCCGCGGATTCCTCACCGCCGGCTACCGCGTCATCTTCACAGCAACAGACGCCTCGAAAGCCAGCGCGCACGCC
>CABTZC010000340.1 GCA_902489185.1 uncultured Brevibacterium sp.
ACGTATCCGATGGTGGTGGCCGACCACCGCTGCACAAACCATTCGGCGTCCCCTGACATTCCGTGCGTGCGCATGGCGTATGCAGGAGTTGCCAACGCAATAAGCGCAAACAAACCGGCCACCAGTAGCAATATGTCACGCAAAGTCAGCGGCCCGATCAGGCCCGCGCCTGGTGCTTTTGGAGGTTTAGGCCCTTTGGCCTTCTTGCCTACTGATTCCGGCATCGGCATGCCCACGTTCGCACCCCCGAAGCCGCCTGCCTGTTGTGGCGCACTTCCGTAACCGGGTTGTTGTGGAACACTGCCAAAGCCACCGGCCTGTTGTGGCGCACTTCCGTAACCGGGTTGTGCAGGCGCCGAACCAACCCCTGGCTGGCTGTGTTGCCCTGGGCCGTACTGCCCGTGATCCGGCTGGCTCTGGTGCTGAGGTGCACTTCCAAGTCCACCTGCCTGCTGAGGTGCTGATCCTTGGGGCTGCCATGGTCCTGCGTGCTGCGCGCCTGGCCCCGAGGCGCCCCATGGGCTTCCGTTACCCGGCTGGCCGTACTGCCCCGCACCTGGAGGCTGCCCACCCGGCTGCTGTCCTTGACCGGTCGCACTCCATGGGGATGGAGAGTTTGGATGACTCATACAGGGATACTCCTTAATCGGACTTCAATCTCATACTGTCAGAATTTGGGCGGTCACACGAAGAAATGTGTGAAAAGTTTCGTTATATGGCGACTACAGACTCCCGTAGATGACTCCATGTATAGTGACTACGCAGCCCCCATTCACCTCAATGACGATGGAGAAACCAGTGGCACCGAACAACGACGTTAAGCAGAACAGCTCCAGCCTGATGGACGAAACCCGCACCTTCCCACCTTCGGAAGAAACTGTCACCCACGCGAACGTCACCCAAGACGAATACCAGCGCGCAAAAGCAGACAGACTCAAATTCTGGGAGGACAACGCACGCGAACTCGTGTCATGGGATAAACCGTTTACTCAGGTCCTCGACTGGTCCAACCCGCCTTTTGCCACATGGTTCGCCGACGGCACCCTCAACGTCGCATACAACTGTCTTGACCGTCACGTGGAGGCCGGCAACGGCGACCGGGTGGCCATCCATTTTGAAGGCGAGCCCGGCGACTCCCGCTCCTACACCTACGCCCATCTCACGGAAGAAGTCTGCAAGACCGCCAACGCGCTTGCCTCCCTGGGTGTCAAAAAGGGTGACCGGGTCGCGGTGTACCTTCCCATGATTCCCGAGGCGGTCATCACCATGCTTGCGTGCGCCCGCTTGGGTGCGGCGCACTCTGTGGTGTTTGGTGGGTTCTCCGCTGACGCCCTGCATTCCCGCATTGAAGACGCTCAGGCCGAGGTCGTTGTCACCGCTGACGGCGGGTTCCGTCGCGGCAAGCCCTCGAACCTCAAAGGCACGGTTGACGCCGCCCTGGGCAAATCCGAAACTTCCGTCAAGCACGTCCTTGTCGTCAAGCGCACAGGCGAAGACACCA